>JBAXAR010000137.1:0-5049 GCA_037142475.1 Actinomycetes bacterium | reverse complement strand
GTCCGCAACGACGGACCGGAACTCGTCGAGCTCGCTACACCCGACACGCTGTTTTGACCGAGCTACGGCCCTTCGGCCTCAGAGGCTGTGTCGCTTCTGGCTTCACCGAGGGCCATGGTCAAGTCATAGACCTGACGGGCCCACTGTCGCTCAAGAGGGCTGACTGAATCCCGGCTGAGCACTGCCAGAGCAGCAAGGGCTAAGCGAGTCCGTCGCGGCTCGTCAACTGGGTTCGGCTCAAGAAGATCATCTTCGTCCACTTCGCCATGCTCTCATCGATCGCTCACACGAGATACCAGGGCGGCATACAGAGCCCACCCTCGTGGGTACCTCGAGGCCGTCAGGTAACCTCAAGAAGCCTGAAGGAGGAACGATGCCAGCTTTTGCCCCACTCCACGGAGTCCGGATTATCGAGTGCTCAGCGCTCGGACCCGCAGAGATCACGAACACCCTGATTGACCTCGGTGCTGACGTGATCAAGATTGAGCCGCCCCAAGGTGACTACGTCCGTGACATGACTTGGCCGATCATCGAAGGTGTCTCGCTGATGCACCTTCACATCAATCGTGGCAAGCGATCAATCACTCTTGACCTGAAGACCGACGAAGGCGTCGGGATCTTTCGAGAGCTCTGTCGCGATGCCGATGCGGTGATCGAGGCAATGCGTCCCGGAGGCCTGGCTCGACGAGGCCTGGGCTTCGAAGATCTCAAGGAGATCAACCCGAAGATCGTGTTCTGCTCGATCTCGGGTTACGGCATGACCGGCCCGTACAAGAACATGCCCAGCCACGGCGTGGCCTACGACGTCTGGGCAGGGCTCGTGAACGTCGCCGAGGACGAGGAGGGCTTCTGCTACCTCCCTGAGCACCCCTCGACCGGCATCCACGCCGGTCCGCTCTTCGGAGCACTCGGCCTGCTCGCCGGAATCATCCGTGCCCGCGAGACCGGTGAGGGCTCGTTCCTTGAAGTCGCCCAGTCTGATGCCTCAGCAGCAATGGATTGGCTCCGGTCGGAAACCTGGAGGGCCTACGAGCGACCCGAAGATGTGGTCACCGGGAACAAGAGCGACAACTACGAGCGGCGGGCTCCAGGGACCGCTGGCATGAAGGAGGGCGTCCGCTACCAGGTCTACGAGACCTCGGACGGGCGACACGTCCTGTTCATGGCCTCTGAGCAGGCCTTCTGGAAAAACTTCTGCGGGGCCTTGGACCGTCGCGAGCTCTTCGAACGCTGGCCTGGATCGACCTATGCCGATCACGCACGAGGGAACCGAGAACTCCAAGCAGAACTCAAGGCGATCTTCCTCACCAAGACCCTGGTCGAATGGCTCGACTTTGGCAACGCGGTGAACACGCCACTCGCTCCGGTCAACACCCCCAAAACCCTGCTTGAGGACCCACAGTTCAAAGATCGGTTCCCGCTCTACAGCGTCGAGCAGCTTGGCGCCGAACAGATCGCCGGCCCCATCAAGTTCATCGGCGAGCATCTCCCTGTCCCCTCAAAGGCCCCGACCGTCGGGCAGCACAGCGACGACGTCCTTCGCGACGTCCTCGGCTATGACGAGGCCCAGATCACCGCTGCTCGCGCCGCTGGAGCACTGGGCTGAGAGTGGCAGGGGAGATGAGCGGTCGGACCGGTGCAGCACTGGTGACCGGTGGCTCCGGTGGAATCGGCGCTGCGATTGCCCTGCTCCTTGCAGTTCGAGGATCCGATGTCGCGATCACCTACCGCAGCAACGAGACCGCTGCCGGGGCGGTCGTCGCCACCATTGCCGGATCAGGTCGCCAGGCCACTGCGGTCGCTCTCGACCTCACCGATGCCGAGGCAACTGCCGAAGCAGTCGCTGACATCGTCGAGACATTCGGCGGTCTCCATACCCTTATCCATGCTGCTGGCCCCCACGTCCCTCAGGTCCACCTCTCCAAGGTTGATCCCGCCACCTATGCGACCCACCTCCTTGAGGAGGCCGCCGGCTTCTTCAACGTCGTTCATGCTTCTCTGCCCCACCTTCGGGCCGCCGAGGGCTCCATTGTGGCAATCACTACCGCCGCCACTGAGCGCTACCCAGTGCGAGATGGTCTCTCCTCGGGAACCAAGGGTGCGGTCGAGCAAGTCGTCCGGGCCCTCTGTGCCGAAGAGGGTCGATTCGGAGTGCGAGCGAACTCCGTTGGACCGGGCATGCTCACTGATGGGATGGCGGCCCGCCTGATGGCGTCTGGTGATCTCGATGACGCCGCCCTCGAGGTGACACGAGCCAACATCCCGTTGCGTCGGTTCGGGACAGCGACTGATGTCGCTGAGGCGGCTTGCTTCTTGGCCAGCGACCGCGCCCGCTTCATCAGCGGCCAGCACCTCTGCGTTGACGGTGGCTACTCGGTCTAGGCTGCCATCGTAAGAAAGAGCCGGGCGGTGATCTCTCGGCAAGACGCCACCGACTCATTGCCGCTACGGTCCGTTCATCACGATCTCACTCCTCACCATGGCTGCTCTGGCACTCGGAGCCTTTGTCGGAACCAACGTCGACAATCTCCTCGCGCTCGGCGCCCAGATGGCTGCGACAGAACCTCGGCGTCATCGCCGAATAGCCGAGGGTCAGTTCACGGCCACCATCATCGTGATCGCACTCTGCGCTCTTCTCGGTTCGGGACTCAAAGTGGTTCCTCACACCCTCATCGGCCTGATGGGCCTCATTCCCCTTACCCTAGGAATCAGGGCCGGAGTCCTGCTCTTCCAGCATCGATCCGACGACCGGACAGTCCCCGCCGCGGCGGGTTTTCTTTCGTCCCTCGGTGTGACCCTGGCCATTAGCGCCGACAATGTGGGGGTCTACCTCCCCATCCTCGCCACCAGCGGACTACTCGGTGGTGTGGTCTCGGTAGGGATCTGGGTGCTTGCCGACCTCGGTCTCATCGGACTCGCGGGGTGGATCGGACGCCATCCTGCTGCGAGGGCTCAGGTGGAGAAGGTCGGCCCGCTCGCCCTTCCTGTCCTCTTCGTCGCCCTTGGAGTGATCATCATCGTGCGCTCGGGGACGTTCGGTCTCTGAGATCCTCCGGGGTCTCGATTGAGCACGATGACGGGGTCAGGTGACCGGGCTCAAGCCACCGTCGAGATTGATGCCCACGCCCGTGATGTACGAGCTTCGAGGCGAGAGCAGGAACGTCGCAAGGTCAGCGAACTCCGCCGCTCGTCCGACTCGGCCCAGTGGAATCTGAGCCCCTGTTGCAAGCGAGGCATAGAGGTCCTTGAGTGGGGTTCCCGCCGCCTCCGAAAGTCGAGCCCACTGACCCGATTCCACCAGACCAATGAGAATGGCGTTGGCCCGGATCCCCGACGAGGCAATGTCTCGCGAGAGCGCCTTGGTGAACGCCAGCCCAGCAGCTCGCGAGATCGAGGTGGGAGCGCTCGAAGCACCCGGAGCCTTCCCCGCGATCGCGAGGACGTTGACGATTGATCCTCCCGGAGAGGCCGCCAGCATCGGACAGCAGAGGCGAGCCAACCTCACCGCCGCCATGAGCTTGAGGTCGAGATCGCGCTCCCACCCCTCCTCGGTCACGTCGACAACGGGTGAGGCAGCAGCCTGACCCGCATTGTTCACCAGCCCGTCGAGTCGACCGAAGCGATCGTGAACGGCGGCGACCATGGCCTCGAGCTGCGCGAGGTCGGTCACATCACAACGACGAGCCATGACCTCTCCCCCTGCGGCGAGGAGCTTCGCCTCGGCCCGAGCCAGCCGCTCCTCGTTGCGACCGCACAGAGCAACCGCCGCACCCTCCGCCACCAGCGCTTCGCACAATGCCAGTCCGAGGCCGTCGGATCCACCGGTGACCAGAACTACGTTGTCTCTTAGGTCAAGATCCATGTCGTCCCCGTTCGTCGCCCTCTGTTCCGGGCCCCGGCTTCAGGGCCTTATCGACGTCACCCAACGCTAGGTGACGATCCACCCTGAGACGTCAGGACACTGACGGGAATCAACGAGTGGACGCCACACGGGTAGCGTGACGGCGTGGAAACTCCTGATCAGGTCCCTGCTGAGCCAGGAATGCCCCAGTCAGCAGCACAGGCTGAGCACGCAGATCGCCTCGTTGGGCGCCTCAGTCTCGTTGTCTTCTTGGAATGGCTGGGGGCGGGGGCCATCCTCCCCCTCCTTCCCCTCTATCTCAAAGAGCGTGGTGCATCGAGCGGCCTGATCGGCCTCACGATGAGTGCCTTCTTCCTTGCCGGTCTCATCACCCAGTTCCCCGCTGGCCGGTTAGCCGACCGAATCGGTCGGCGCCCAGTCCTCATCGGTGGACTGCTCGCCTATGCAGCCGCGTCAGCGGCCTTCTTGTTGCCATTGTCGAACTGGGGTTTCCTGACCCTGCGCTTCGCCCAGGGCGGGGCTGCCGGAGCGGTCGAGGTTGCCGCCTTGGCGATGGTGGCGGCGAATATCCCCATCGAACGCCGGGGTCGGGCCGTCTCACGGATCTTCTCGGCCCAGCTTGGGGGCACGGCCATTGGGCCGATCTTCGGTGCCATTGTTGGCATCGCTCACATGGGTCTGCTGTTCTTCACCACGGCGTTGCTCTGTACCTTGGCCGCCATTCCCGTCCTGACCAGCTCGTCGATCAAGGCTCACGATGTCATGCCAGCCCACGAAGGGGAACTCGTCAGGCTCCGCATGTCGCGCCCGCTCCTCGGCGCCCTGCTCGGCGCCCTGACACTCGGTCTTGGCATCGGGGTCTACGAGGCGTGCTGGAGCCTGCTGCTGCGCCATCGCGGGGCGTCGGCGTTCCAAGTTGGACTCTCGTGGACGGTCTTCAGCGTCCCCTACGTCGTGTTCGTACGCGCTGCGGGTTGGGCTGCGGATCGCTTCGACCGTCGAGCAATGGCCATTGGCGGACTCTCGATCTCTGTCATGTTCTGCGCCGCCTATCCATTCGTCGCTCCCATCCCGATCCTGCTCATGATGGGTTTCGTCGAATCAGCGGGCTTCGCCCTCGCCCTTCCCGCGATGCAGGCACTCATGACCCAGGACCGGACCCCCCGGGAACTTGGAAGGGTCCAGGC
>JBAXAR010000136.1:0-5109 GCA_037142475.1 Actinomycetes bacterium | reverse complement strand
GCTCGTGCTCGTGCTCGTGCTCGTGCTCGTGCTCGTGCTCGTGCTCGTGCTCGTGGCCAGTATCAGACACGATCAAGCCAGCTCTCGTAGCGAGTCACCTCACCCCGGACGGCAGCGAAGTACGCCTTCTGAATCTCGGTCGTCACAGGTCCGGGTCGGCCATCACCGATGAGCCGGTCATCGACCGATGAGATCGGGACCACTTCTGCCGCAGTTCCAGTGAGGAATGCCTCGTCGGCGAGATAGAGGTCGGTGCGGATCAGGGGCTCGTAGTTGACCTCGTATCCGAGGTCCCTCGCGATGGTCTCAACGGTCTGCTGCGTGATACCGCCAAGGGTTCCCGCATGGGCAATGTGGGGAGTGGTCAGGGTGCCATTTTCAAGGATAAAGAGATTCTCCCCTGTGCACTCGGAGACGTTTCCGTTGGGGGCGAGCATGATCGCTTCGTCGTATCCGGCCTTGATGGCCTCAACCTTCGCAAGCGATGAATTGATGTACATGCCGGTTCCCTTGGCGGCCGTCGGCATTGCGTTCGGGTCATGGCGACGCCAGGAGCTGATCTTCATTCGCACACCGTTGGCGACGCCGTCGTCCCCGAGGTAGGTACCCCAAGGCCATGCCGCAACAGCGACGTTCACGGTACAAGGAAGGGGATTCAGGCCCATCTCCCCGTAGCCGAGGTAGATAAGGGGACGGAGGTAGCACCCCTGGTCGAGGTTGTTTTCTCGAACCACTGCTCGGGCTGCCTCGCAGAGCTCTTCGAGGCTGTAGGGAACATCCATCATGAAGATCCGGGCCGACGCCAACAGGCGCTTCATGTGATCCTCGAGACGGAAGATCGCCACGCCGTTGGGAGTCGGGTAGGCGCGGATTCCCTCGAAAACGCCCATGCCGTAGTGGAGGGTGTGCGTGAGAATATGGATCTGCGCCTTGTCCCACTCAACAAGCTCGCCGTCCATCCAGATGTACTTCGTCGGAGTGATGGGCATTGATCAGACCTTCCTTGCGATGGCGTCGCCGATCTCGATCGTCGACTCTGGGATGTGTGCAGTGTTCGTTTCGTAGTCCCTGACGACGTGGTGAATCTTTGCCGCCGCTTCTGCCTCGCCGAGGTGCTCAAGCATCAGGGCCGCTGAGACGATGGCGGCGAGCGGGTTTGCCTTTCCCTGTCCCTCGATGTCGTGCGCAGCTCCATGCACTGGCTCGAAGAGCGATGGACCAGTCCTGTCTGGGTTCAGATTGGCAGAGGCAGCGAATCCGATCCCACCCGACACGGCTCCAGCCAGGTCAGTGAGGATGTCACCAAAAAGGTTGTCGGTCACGATGACGTCATAGCGCCCCGGCTGTTCGACCATGTAGATACAGGCGGCATCGATGTGGTTGTAGTCAACCGTCACTGACGGATACTCGAGTCCGACGAGATCGATGGTGCGCTGCCAAAGGTCACCCGAGAACGTGAGGACGTTGGTCTTGTGGACCAAGGTGAGCTTCTTTCTCGGCCGCGATGCCGCGAGATTGAAGGCGAAGCGGACGCAGCGCTCCACGCCGAATCGGGTGTTCACTGATCCCTGGGTCGTGACTTCCTGGGGAGTTCCCTTTCGCAGGAACCCGCCCTCTCCTGCATAGGTTCCCTCAGTATTCTCACGAATGACCACGAAATCGCTGCCGTCGGCGATCGAACCCTTGATAGCTCGGAAGGGTCGAAGGTTGATGTAGAGATCGAGTGCGAATCGCATCTTGAGGAGCAGCCCTCGCTCAAGAGTTCCGTGAGGAATCGACGTGTCGCCAATCGCCGAGCCGATCGCTCCGAGAAGGATGGCATCGAAGCCCCGAAGTTCCTCAAGTGTCTCGTCGGGAAGGACCTCTCCGGTCTTCTTGTAGCGAATTGCGCCAAGTTCGAACTCAGTGAGGTCGAGGTCCACGCCAGCTGCTGCGATGACCTTGAGGGCCTCCGCTGTGACCTCAGGGCCAATTCCGTCGCCGCCAATGACCGCAACCCGGTGTCTGGTCGAACCTGCCACTCTTCCTCCTCGTTTCCGTTCGTGATTGGTGCTGAATCTTCTGGTCTGATGCGGGAAATGAAAAACCGCCCACACAGTGGACGGTCAGCGAGGCACGCGGGGACCCAGCGCGCCTATTGAATAATCAGTACCCGGAGCATCTTCAGCACAGACCTCCAGTCTTGCCGACGGGCGCTGACGGGTCAAGACGGTCCATGCCTTGGAGACCCAGCAGAGCGAGGCGGTAGCCTGACAGGGGCGATTGCATCGTCCTGTGGAGGAGACCATGACTGACGGCCCATCGAAATTGACCCAGGAGACCTTCGACCGACTGAGCGCGGAGGTTGAAGACCTCACCACCCGTGGACGGATCGACATCGCAAACGCTATCGAGGCCGCACGGGCATTGGGCGATCTCAAGGAGAATGGTGACTACCACGCAGCCAAGGACTCCCAAGGCAAAATGGAGGCCCGGATCCGCCAGGTGCAGGGACTCCTCAAGGACGCAGTGATCGTCGAGAGCGTCGTCGACACGACAAGCGTTGCCGAGGGCACGATCGTGACCCTTCGCTACGAAGGTGACGATGAGGACGATACGCAGGACTACTTTGTGGGTTCGATCGAGGAGCACCGGGATCACTTACCGGTGGCCTCTCCCTCGGCGCCTCTCGGCGAGGCCCTCATGGGTCAAGCCGTCGGCGACATCGTTGAATACAAAGCACCAGGCGGAACGCTACGAGTCGAGATCGTGAGGATCAGGTCATGAACGCCCGCACACTGTCAGAGAAGGTCTGGGACGCCCATGTGGCGCACAAGGGTGTTGAGGAGCCAGATCTGCTCTTCATCGACCTCCACCTTGTCCACGAGGTCACGTCGCCCCAGGCCTTTGACGGCCTCCGGCTCGAAGGCCGTACGGTCCGCCACCCCGAGTTGACCATCGCCACCGCTGATCACAATGTGCCGACGACTGACATCGATAAGCCCGTCGCTGACCCCGTCTCCGCTACCCAGCTCGAGGTACTCACGCAGAACTGCAAGGAGTTCGAGATCACTTGCTACCCCATGGGAAATCCCAATCAGGGAATTGTCCACGTGATTGGCCCCGAGCAGGGCCTCACGCAGCCTGGGATGACGATCGTCTGCGGTGACAGCCACACTTCGACCCATGGCGCCTTCGGGGCCCTGGCGTTCGGGATCGGCACCAGTGAGGTCGAGCATGTGCTCGCCACTCAGACCCTTCCCGGTCAGCAGCCCAAGACCATGGCGATCGAGGTAGAGGGCGACCTTCCTGCAGGCGTCACCGCCAAGGACATTGTCCTCGCCATCATCGGAAAGATCGGGACGGGCGGCGGGATCGGCCACGTCATCGAGTATCGGGGCAGTGCGATCCGCGCTCTGTCAATGGAAGGTCGGATGACGATCTGCAACATGAGCATCGAAGCCGGTGCTCGAGCCGGCATGATCGCCCCTGATGAGACGACATTCGCCTATCTGAAAGGACGCGATCGCGCCCCCACCGAAGCCGACTGGGATGCTGCCGTCGAGTACTGGCGCTCGCTCCCGACCGATGACGGCGCCACCTTCGATCAGGTAGTGACAATCGATGCCAGCACACTCGTGCCGCATGTCACGTGGGGAACCAACCCCGCCCAGGTCATGCGGATCGATGGCGTCATTCCCGACCCTGCCTCGTTCACCACAGAAAACGAGCGTGATTCGGCCGAACGAGCACTCATCTACATGGGCCTCACCGCTGGTACACCGCTTCGCGAGGTCAAAGTCGACACCGTCTTCCTTGGCTCCTGTACGAACTCACGGATCGAGGACCTCCGTCTGGCGGCCTCGATCCTCGAGGGACGGACAGTGGCAGCAGGTATGCGGGCCCTCGTGGTTCCCGGTTCACACCGAGTCAAGGATCAGGCCGAAGCTGAGGGCCTCGACAAGATCTTCATGGCCTCGGGGTTCGAGTGGCGTGAACCCGGCTGCTCGATGTGCCTCGCTATGAATCCGGACAAGCTGGTCGCTGGCGAGCGGGCAGCTTCCACCTCGAATCGAAACTTCGAGGGCCGGCAGGGTCGAGGCGGGCGAACCCACCTCGTATCCCCCGCCATCGCCGCTGCAACGGCCGTCGCTGGCCACTTCGCTACCCCGGAGGACCTGAGCCGATGAAGCCTGTCACCATCATCACTGGTCGAGCCGTCCCCTTGGACCGCTCGGATGTCGATACTGACCAGATCATTCCCTCAGACTGGCTGAAGCGGGTTGAGCGAACTGGGTTCGGTGCTGGGTTGTTCTCCGAATGGCGCGACGATCGAAGCTTCATCCTCAACGACGAGGCGTACCAAGGGGCCTCGATCCTCATCGCTGGACCGAACTTCGGGACTGGGTCCTCTCGTGAACATGCTGTCTGGGCCTTGACTGACTACGGCTTCGAAGCCGTGATCTCCCCGAGGTTCGCCGACATCTTCAGAAACAACTCGACGAAGCAGGGCCTCCTTCCGGCTCAAGTCGACGACGACGTCTGCCGGACTCTTCTCGATGCCGTCATCAAGGATCCGTCGCTCGAGATCACGATCGACGTCGCCAAGGGATCGATTGAAGTTCCCGCTCTCGGGATCTCGACCACATTCCCCCTTGATGCGTTCACCCGTGATCGGTTCCTCAACGGATGGGATGACATCGGTCTCAGTCTTCGTTATGAGACCGAGATCGAGGCCTACGAGTCAGCGCGTCCAGCCTTCAAGCCAACGACTCGCTGATTCAGCGCTGTCGTCAAGAACCGGGTTGCATCCGGTACTTGATCCAGCCGGACTGCGGCGAGGCCCCCGCTTGGTTATAAAGATCGATGGCCCCTTGGTTCCACTCAAGGACTTCAAACTCAACACGGCCTGGGCTACGGCGGCGAAGTTCTCCGAGAAGCGCACGCGCTACCCCCCGCCGTCTTGCTTGAGGGCTCACAAAGAGATCCTCCAGCCAAATCCCGGCCTTGCCGAGGAACGTCGAGAACGTCATCACGAACAACGCCATCCCAACCGGCTCGCCGTTGATCTCGGCGATGATGACCTTCGCTGGACCCTCTGCTCCGAACATCGCCTCTCGGAAGTCCTCA
>JBAXAR010000135.1:0-5152 GCA_037142475.1 Actinomycetes bacterium | reverse complement strand
CCAAGAAGGCTCCAGCCAAGAAGGCTCCAGCCAAGAAGGCTCCAGCCAAGAAGGCTCCAGCCAAGAAGGCCGCCACCCGCCGGTAGGCACCTCGGCGAACGCCAGGAATCAGTGGGGGCCTTCGGGCCCCCACTGACGCGTCCAGGCCCTAGTTGACGTCAGATCATCGGGGATATCGATGTCAATGGAAAGTTCAAGATCCTCGACGATCGAGAGTTCGAGCCCCAATCGGGCAGCCTCGGCAACATGGCGGTCAAAGGATCTCGGTCCGTAGGAGAAGTTAAACCCGCTACCGCGTGGAAGGCGGATCACGTTGGTGCCGTCTCGTCGCCGGTCAGGAACGATCGTCACACCTTCGAACGGATCGAGAGAATTGAGATGAGCAGCGAGCGGGAGGTCCCCGTGTGCCACGGTGATCCAGTGGTAGCCCATTGCTTCGAGATGACCGACTCCGCTTGCGACGGCGAGGTTGAGGCCCCGTCCTGGTGCCCAAACCACGATCGCTCCCTGATCGCCCGCCCATTCCGCCACGCCATGGTCGTCGCAGACAACAGCGACCGTCAAGGGCGCCGCAGCTCGAATGACGCCTTCGGCAAGTGTGCGGGCAAGCAACGATCGCTCTGTAGCATTCAGCGCCGGAGCGAGCCGCTCCTTGGCTTCGTGGAATGCCTTGACTGGGACCAAGACCGCACCGCGATCAAAGTCGAAATCGCTTGCTCCGAGGTGACAGTCATCCGACAGGAACTCTTGTGTCACGTAGGGAGTCTACGAGCCGATGGGCGTGCTGCCCAAGCAGACTGATCATGACGCTCATAGGCTTCATGAGATGTCGGGCAACGTAGCAGTCATCGGGGCAGGTTCATGGGGGACCGCTATCGCATCGATGGCAGCCTCGAAGTGCCAGGTGACCGTCTGGGCGAGGTCGCACGAAGTTGCGCAAGAGATCTCTCGGGAACACACAAATGCTCGCTATCTACCTGAGGTAGCGCTCTCGACGACCCTTACTGCAACCGCCGACCTAAGCGAGGCCATTGATGGCGCAGAGGTCGTTCTCGTCGCCGTCCCATCCCACGGAACACGATCGATTTTAGAGACGGCCGCCGCCTTCATCAGGCCAGGAACCCCAGTCATCAGTCTTTCAAAAGGGATCGAAGACGGAACGCTTCTGCGTATGTCCGAGGTCATCTCAAACGTTGTACCTCACGCCATCGCTGGAGTTCTTACTGGTCCGAATCTCGCCCGAGAGATTGCGCAAGGACAGCCAGCTGCCTGCGTCGTGGCGACTCACGATGCCAGGGCGTCGGAGGTTGTCCAGGACGCCCTGCACTCGGGGACACTCAGGGTGTACACCAGCACGGATGTGGTGGGGTGTGAGATCGCAGGGTCGACCAAGAATGTGTTGGCGATCGCTGCAGGAATTACTGCTGGCCTCGGGTTTGGCGAGAACACTCGAGCAACGCTCATGACTCGTGGGCTCGCTGAGATGGGCCGCCTGGGGATTGCGATGGGTGGGCAGACCCTGACCTTCGGCGGCTTGGCGGGCGTGGGGGACCTTATAGCGACCTGCACAAGTGAAAAGAGTCGAAATCAGACTGTGGGCGTGGCCCTTGGGCAAGGGCGAGACATTATCGAGATTACCAACTCGATGCACATGGTGGCTGAGGGGGTAAAGAGCGCTGGTCCTCTCGTGCGCCTCGCTCTGAGCCATGGGGTAGAGATGCCGATCTGCGAGAAGGTGGCGGCGATCGTTGCGGGCGAGACGACTCCTCGGAGGGCACTGCTCTCGCTGATGGAGCGGCCAGCACGCGAAGAATGGGATGAAGACCTTTACCGGGGACTGCTCGCGTAATGGTGCCCCCTCGAAGGAACTGGTGACGGACGACACGGCCCTTGAACGAATTCGGCGGATCCTCCGCGAGAAGGGGTGCTCGGACGCTGAAATCAATGCGGCACTGGATCAAGACACCCTGGATCTCTTTGCTATCGAACGGATCTTTGTCCCGGGCCAAAGGCGATTTACTCTGGCGCAAGTCGCCCTCGACGCTGGAGTTTCGATCGACCTCGTTCGGAAAGTCTGGCGAGCGTTGGGCTTCGTCGATGTTGCTGATGATGAAGTTGCCTTCACCGACATGGACCGAGTGGCACTTGATCTTTTGGCGTCGATTGTGGGTCTCGAGTTCGCCACGGTCGAACAGGTGCTTCACGGGGCGAGGGTGATCGGATCCTCAATGGCCCGGATAGCAGAAGCCACGCTGGGCGAGGACCTGGACCGTTTGGCGCAGGAGACGTCAACCCTTGATGATCTTGCTGAGTTCATAGCGACCTCGGAAGCGGGGTTGTCTGCTCAGGCGCAGTTGATGGAGTTCGCGTGGCGTCACCATATTCAAGAGGCCACCCGACGTCGGTTGGTGCATCGCGATGAGGGTGAGGGTTCGCACATGCGGCCCGTACTCACAGTCGGCTTCGCCGACATTGTGGAGTTCACAGCGTTGAGTCTTGAACTCTCGGCGGCAGAACTCACCGATGTCGTTCAACGGTTTGAAGAGGTCTCGATCGACGTTGTCACCGACGAGGGTGGCCGGGCCATCAAGATGATGGGAGACGAAGTGTTGTTCGCCGTCGACAGTACGAGGTCCGCATTGCGTATCGGGCTCCGGCTGGCGGATTTGTATCGCCACGACGAGATTGTCAGCAACCTCAGGGTTGGTATTGCGCGGGGTCAAGTTCTCCCGACCGACGGCGATCTGTTCGGGCCGACGGTGAACTTAGCGAGCCGGCTTGTCGCTCTGGGGCGTCCGGGCAAGGTGCTCGTCGCTTCGGACGTCGCCGAGACCCTTGATCGCAATGATGGTCAAGAATTTGCCTTCGGGCCGATCGTGCGCCGGAACTTGAAGGGCGTTGGTGAGGTCGTGACGCGTGAGTGTCGGTGGGCTGACGACTCCTAGGGCGTCTCGTCTTCGAGGCGGATAGTGACGATCTGATGTGGTCCAAGATCCAGAGCACCATCGAATCGGTCGACGGTCTGACCTCGGAGATCGATCGTCCAGCCCTGCCGCCCGGCGATTCGGATCACCCCAGCATCGTCTGAGGGGTTGAAGGCTCTTACCTCGACGAGGCCTGCTCGACGTTGCACGCTGGTGACCTCGGCGCCTTCAACGGACAGGGCAGTTCCCCGGTCGGGCCGTGACCCTCCGCCGGGGGAGACGAGGACCTCGAGGGGGAGGAGGGACTCGTCGGCCATTGCGTAGGGATCATCGCAGTGAAGACTCACCCAATAGCGAGAGGTGATTTGCTTGCCGACTAGTTGTAGGCCCTCGACGGGGGTCAAGGGCCCTGCGGGGAACGGGCGGTACGACATGCCGAGACGAGAGAGCATTCCGGTCGACCGCAGCAGGGTGAGCGCTAGTGCGGAGGCCTTCCCATCGGTGATGTCCACGAGCTCGTATTCGTTGAGTCCCTCGTGCACCACCGTGAGGCCACCCGCTTGGACGAATCGACGCGACGGGAAGGTCGGGAGGCCGAACTCATCGGACCTCCCTTCAGCGGTGACGCCGCGCTCGACGGTGGCGAAGGCGCACTCGGCCCGTGAGGTGATGCTGGGCTCTGGAAGGGGAAGGTGAACGCGGAGTCGGTGATCCTTGCCCGGGTTCACAAAGACAGATTCGACGCTGACGACGTCGCTGTCAGCGCTAATCGAGATGGTTGTGGTGACAACCATCTGATGCTCTCCGACGCGTGACTGTGATCCGCCGTCAACGTGATCGGGGATCCGGTAGCTGGCAGTGACTTGAGCACTGGCGCGAACGGGTCCCCGTTCGATGATCGAGATGGCGACATCATCGGGTGAATCGATGAGGCGATCGCTGCTCGGCGGAGAGTAGTTGTAGCTATCTCCAAGGTCCCCACCATCGACCAACCGGCCAAACCCGGGAACGCCGTCCACAGAGAAAGTCCCATTCTCTGAGTCCAGTGAAATCGAGACGAGTCCGTTTGTGAGAATCACATCCGAGCTGCTCTCATCAATCCGAGCCGGATGGACGAGCGGTGCTGGGGAGAAGACCTGCCATCCGAATCCCGGGACCTCATGTGTCCGCGCGAGTACTCGGCGGATCCGAGGCTGATCGAGGCTCACACGCACCATCGCATCGGGCCGTGCCCCAAGGCGGGTGTAGAGGTCTTGTTTCGCCTCGGCGATCTTGACGCCTGGATTTTCCTCGGGACCGATCTTGACGATGAGGTGGAGACCATCGTCATCGTCGTCGACTCGAACCTCTTGAACCCAGGCATCATTCTCGATCTTCGGCCCCTGGAGCATTCCGAGAACCGTCTTGACGGTAGTGGCATCAAGGACCATTGACCCGGGGAGACCCGCACGCTCGGAGACTGTCTGGAGTGCGTCATCCTCGATGTCGTCGCCGGTCAGCACGAGCTCGACGACGCCGCTACGGGGACGCTGGGAGGGGTTGAGGAGAACCTGCCCGGACGGAGACAGCGAGCGCGACAGTGTGCGAATCGCCCTTTCGGCTACCCCCTCAGCGATGTGGCGAGCCTCGGCGTAACGATGCAGGACGGCATCGACGACGTCATCAACAGAACAGGCGCAGATCGAGTCGTGGGCGCTGTTGCGGATCATCTCGCGCCATGCGACGGCAAGGAGCGAGCTTGGGTAGTCTGCCGGCTCGCAGAAGAGGGCGGCGAGTGGCTCGGCTCTGCGCTCGAGGTGCCGTTCGGCGAGAGCGACCGATCGCTTCACGTCTATCCGATTCGACGTCACTCCCATCAAGACGTTGGCGCGCCAACCAGAGCGGAGCTCGCCACTGACGGTCGTCAGGCCCTCACGAGGGGCGGTGGCGAGGTACTCCGGAAGTGAGGTGATTTCGAACGAAAGCTCATTTTGGAGGGCATTCGCCTCGGCGATCACTCGACCGAGCCGTGGCTGGGGGTGGAGGTGATCTGAACCATTCATCAGGAGGAGATCCTCGAACAGGAACGATCCAATCTCTTCAATGTGATCACTCACTCGACGGATAAGTGCGGTGGGGTCATCGGGGAGCGCCGCCCCATTTCCATAGCCGACGGGCAGGTACTCGGCTCTGACGGTTGAGCCATCAGGTGCCCGCCAAAAGAATCCATTCTTGGTGACCTCGGAAGG
>JBAXAR010000134.1:0-5164 GCA_037142475.1 Actinomycetes bacterium | reverse complement strand
GGGTGGCGAATTGGAACAACAACACTGTCGCTGAACTAGATGCCTCCGACGGGTCTGTGGTCAACGGGGCAATCAGTGTGAGCAATCCTGCGATTTTCGTCTCGTCCGACGGCACCAACGTCTGGGTCACGATGGCGTACAGCAACAATGTTGCCCAGATAGCCATTCCGGCTCGACCGCTGGTGTCGTTCACCTCTTCACCGCCCACAGTTGCAGCCTTCGGCGACCCTGCGTACACGCCCACTGCCACCGGCGGTGGCTCCTCGAGCCCGGTGATCATCTCCTTGGACGGATCCTCGTCTGGTTGTTCGATCGCCAGTGGGGCGGTGTCCTTCACCGGAGTGGGGACCTGCATCATCGATGCCAACCAAGCCGGTGACGCGAACTACTTGCCCGCACTCCAAGTTCAACAGTCCTTCTTGGTCGGGTTCGCCGTCACCACAACGGCGCTCGCGCCGGCGACGGCCACGTTCGGCGCTGCCTATTCGGCCGCGCTGGCCACGACAAACGGGACAGGAGCCGTCCGGTGGAAGCTCGTAGCCGGGGCGATGCCGAGAGGCCTGAGGGTGAACGCAGCCGCCGGGGTGATATCGGGGACGGTGACGAAGGCAAAGCGGAGTCCGGTGTCCTCGGTCTACACGTTCACCATTAAGGCAACCGACCACGCCAAACCGACGAGCCACACGGCCACCATGACCTACACCTTGACCGTTAGCTGACAGGCATCTGGTGATGGCCAGTGTCCGTTCGTCACCCGATGGCCTGGATCACCAGGTCGTCGGGTGAAGTGAGGGAGCCGTGGCATAGGCCGCTGGAATGCGACCCGTTGACACGAAGGGGTGTCTCGCCAGGTACCAAGCACCTTCGCCGAGCAGGGTTGGGGTCAGAGTTGCCTATCCACGGAAGCGACCGACATCCTGCGTGAGTCCCGGGTCGTACCCCGAGCCAGCAGGCAGACGCGGTAGGCCTAAGCCGACACGTGGCTCACTTCACTGCCTGACCCCGTCAATTTCACCGGGGTGTGATCGTGGCGACCAGGCTCCAGTTGGGCTTCCCGACGTAGAGCAGTGACTAACCCCGCTCGTTTCCGAAGCACCTGAATAGTTGCTTTCATAGAACACGACAACATTTTCGACGATCGGCCACGGGTGTAATTGAGTTTCGCGGAATGGCGTCCCGTTTGATATCGGGATACGCAGACGGTGGCTAGTGCTGGCTACTGAACGTGACGCCCAGTGGTAGCCGCCTGGGAAGCGCCATGACCGGGCGTGATGACGGCATCGTGCAGGACGTCGAACTCCTTGTGCAGATCCGTGTGGGGGGAGATGAGGACGAAGGCGAGCAGGCAGAGTGCGGTGACCCCGATGCCGGCGGCCAGGGAGACGTTGTCGGCGATAAGTCCGATGGCCTCCTGGCCAATCGGTACGGCCAGCAACGGAACCAACGCGTATCCGGTCAGCACGGCGTCGCGCTCCTTGGTGGGGGCAGCGTTCTGGACAACTGCGTTGAGGATCGATGATTGAAAGTCGAGTCCGAGACTTGCGCCGATGATTACGCCGGTGATTACGAACATGCTGATCCACGCGTTGCTAGCCGAGATGAAGGAGGAAGGGCCGTCGTGGAACGCCATGACGGCCAGGACGCCTAGGGAGATGGCAATCATGATGCTTGCGAAACGGACGGCGGAGTCCCAGCCGAACCGGCCCTGTACTCGCTTGATGATCACGCTGGCGAACAGCCCACCGAACACCGAGGCTGCCTCGAGTATCGCCAAGATCCCCGGATTGGTTCCCAATGTGCTGGCCAACGCGGGCAGGACCACGGTGTAGCCGCCCACCGTGAAGCACAGCAGAGTGAAGATCGTTGTGGCCCGGATGCCTCCATCGTTGTGCCATACGGACAGGACATCTCGGAAGTGCTCCGATGCATTGACGGCAACGGCTGGGGCCCGCTTGATGAGCGGAACCACGGCCAACGTCAGAGGAAGGTACGCCATCGCTCCGATCAGGTAGACCCAGGTGGCGCCGAGGGCGGCGTAGGCCCCGGCACCAACCAGATAGCCGATGACGCTGGCGGCGGCCCATGCCATGGTGGCAGCGCCGTCGAACTCAGGCAGCTTGCCAGGGGCGGCAAGCATCACGCGCAGGATGCCGGAACTCGGAGTGCAGATACCGAAGACGATCCCAAGAAGGACGTACCAGGCAAGTAGGGCCGGGACCGAGAGGAGTCCGAGGAGAGAGAGCGCGACTGGCAAAAGACCGATGATGCAGCAGAGCGCGTTCCCGACCACATAGAGCGTGGGGGCTCCCCACGACCGGCACAGCTTGGTGGCGACCGCTGGAAGCAGCAGCTGAGGAACGCTCAAGCACACGATGACCAACCCAGTTGCCGACACGGACTTCGTCTTGTCATAGACGATGAGGAAGCTCGCCAAAGAAATGATCCCGAACCCGAACGACCACACGCTCAGCCCGACGAGGTAGTTGGTGCGGATGCGATGGAATGGATCAGCTGGCGCCGGTAGTTCGGGCGTAGGGGTCAACGAACTTCCTTTTGATGGGGAATTTGCACATGTCTAGTGCTAAGACGGCACAGGTACTGCTACTGCTGGAAGCCCACCTCGCAGACGTTGTGGACGCAATCGTCAGGGGGCCTGAATAGTTACGATCCAAGAACGCCACCTCAGCAGGTGTCCACGATGTCGTGAGACAAGGTGGATACATAAGTCATGGAACCGGACACTGGCGAGAGCACCAATGTTCTTCCCCTGGTCGATACGTGGTGTGGACTCCTTAGTGGAGCAGCGTGCAGGTGGGAGCGGGCCAGGTAGGGTCCAAAGCATGACCAGCTCTTCCGAACTCCCGCTGTGCTTTCCCGCAGACACGCAAGTAGTTGTTGCCGCTGGGCTTCTGGGGGTTGCCGACCTGGGTGACGGACCGACCGATGAGCAGTATCGGGTGGTCGCAGCGCTAGCCCGTAACCTATGGTCGATTGAGTTGCTTGGGACTGAACGCGCCAGCCCCGCAGAGGTCGCCGCCTCGCTGCCGGATTCAAGTAAGCGACGGTTCGTCCAGTGGGCCATGGTCGTCCAGTTCTGCCGTCATCCGGCTAGCCGTGACCAGGAAGAACGGTTGGTCGAGTACGCAACGGCCCTAGGAGTGGAAGGTCCTCCGTTGGATGCCCTGGCGTCGTGGATCTCCAAGGATGCGGTTGCAGCTTCGGCCGACTACGTCCGCAACTATCAGCGATTCATAAGCGATCTCTCTGAGCCGATCGAGATGTCAGCCGACGGGGGGGAAGTGCTGCCACAGGTCCGAGCGCTTTTCGACCTGCCTGAAGGGACACTGGGCTGGGCGTACTTGCAGTTCTATGAGCGACACGGTTTTCACCTGCCCGGGCCCCACACTCCCGAGCCGGCGTACTACATCAGTCATGACATGAATCATGTCATCGCCGGGTACGAGCCCGACGGCCCAGGGGAGATCGCTCTCGGGGCATTCAAAGTGGGCATGAGTGACTCAGACGCCAACTGGATGGCCTTCGTGACAAATCTCATGATCCAAGAGGCCGGGCTCATCAAGCATGGGCTCACCGAAGAGGCTCAGTTCGTCCCCTACGGTGGCGACGTCTACGGCGACGATCAGGGCCAGGGGGCGCTGCACCTCCCGGGAGCTGAAGCACTGTTGGCCGAAGCGTTACGGCGCGGTGCCTCGGTGAGCCAGGATTTCAGCCAGGTCGACCATCTCGCCATGGCCCACCGGTCAGTTGCGGATATCCGCGAGGAGTTTCACGTCATGCCCCGCGCCGACGGTTTTGACGAGGTGTTTCGACCCAAGTACCCGTGAACCGATCGTCTGATCGTCTGCGCTCGACTCAATGGCCCGGTCGGGCGATCATGTCGCTGGTGCCCGCCGAATCTCATACGGACGGACGGACGAAGTTGGCCCAGGGAGTAGAGGTCGAAACCTCCATCACGCCCCTGAACAGGCAGTACACAGAGCAGTCCCAACGGGGTTCGGACCCGAGCCGGAGGTGACCGTCGTGCGGCCCCGTCGATTCCATGGGGCCACGATCTGGGCGTCGACGGCGGCCCGGTCCCTTCATGGCTCTCAATCCGGCCTCGACTCGGAATCGGATGTCGGCGGCTCTCCCGATCCTCTTGAGTAGCGAGAGGATCGATACTCATGGACCCACTCCTTCGTGCTCCTCCATTGGCCGTCCGCACCCTTCTGGGCCCGGAGCCTCCCCCGTTCGGCTGCTGCCCTCAAGGAGGTGACCGTCACGTGCTTGCTCACGAGCGCAACCAGCGGGATCAACGAATCGGGTCCGGCCACTGCCGGATAGACGAATCGATAGAGATTGTCGAGCACAGCTCGGGCCACGATCTCGCCGAGAGGTCCTGGGTCGCCTTGATCGCATCGTTGAAGCGCCTGGAAGTACTTCGACCGCTGTCTGGTGAAGATGAGCGCAGGTGGGAGTCCACCGCGCATCAGAAGCAGGTTGAGGATCAACCTTCCGGTGCGGCCGTTTCCGTCGATGAAGGGATGGATCTTTTCAAAGGCTCCGTGAGCTGCAGCCACGGCCTCTACGAGACGTTCCGTGTCGCTGATCGACTCAAGAGAGTTCATCCAATCGACCATCGCCGCCTCGACTTCAGTCCAGGGTGGTGGCTGCATGCCACCGGGAAATCGGTGGAGATCGTGCCGGCGAAAGCTTCCGGGACCCTCCCGATCGCCCGCGTTCGGGTGGGGGGCCACCCCCCATACTGGCCCAAGCGCCAATTCGTGGATGTGGCGAACCTCGGTGAGGGACAGCATCGATCCGCTTGTCCAATCGCCCGGGTCCAAGGCGTGGCCGTAGACCCATTGGGCGGCTGTCGCATACCCGGTGACCTCCAGGTACTCGGAAAGCTCCCTATCGCCGACTGCTCGCCCCTCGGCGAGCAGTGTCTCGACCTGGGCGATGACCAGTGTGTTGCCTTCGAGCGCGGTCGAATGGTGGGCTTCGAGGTGCCAGATGGACGTCCAGATCGCCTGAGCATCATTCGGAGTGGGCAATCCCCCGAGACGTTGGTCGAGTTCTTCGACGGCCTCGGAAAGGCGCTGGTAGACGAGGCGACGCGGAGGCCGACCTCGGTCTGATTTGTTGAGTTGCACTGCTATTT
>JBAXAR010000133.1:0-5166 GCA_037142475.1 Actinomycetes bacterium | reverse complement strand
GGGTGCCTCGGACTACTTCGGTAGCGAGTATCCCTTAGTCCAGTTCTGCGAAGAGCGTGGCCTCGACGTGACCTACATCACCGACGTCACCGCTACCTTGCACCCAAGTCTCATCGCCGCTCACCGGGCCCTGCTCTCACTCAGCCATGATGAAACTTGGTCGTACGACGAGCGTCGGGGTGCAGTGGATGCGTTCGAACACGGCACCAACCTTGTCTTCTTCGGTTCGGCTGCAGTCCTGCGACATGTGAGGCTTCAGCCCTCCTCGATCGGACCGGCCCGTGAGGTCGTTGCCTACCGCAGTACCGCCGAGGATCCCCTTAACGGCAATGGCGACCCGATGCAGGTGACCGGGAACACCTTCGAGAATCCCCCCACCAACCTCTCGCCGAGTCGCCTCACCGGATCGCTCTACAGCGGCTACCTCACCGCCGGGTTCACCGCTCCGATGGTGGTCACTGATGGCTCGGCGTGGATCTACAAGCACACGGGCCTCACCACCGGATCCAAGGTTGATGGCCTCATCACCTCCGATATCGATCACGTGAGCGGCGCCGCCTTCATCCCGCCAAATATTCAGATCATGGCCCACTCCCCCGTACCGCTGACCTCGGCGTACACCAATCAGGGGACATGGGACGGCTTCACCTACGCCGATCTCAGCTACTGGACGCATCCGGAAAGCAAGGCCGGGGTGATCGACACCGGCACCGAGAACTGGATCTACTCGCTCAACTCCTGCTCTTCGAGCGGTGGGAACTGTGGCGTCCCGGCAGTGCGAGCCATGACGGCCAATCTGCTGCACCTGTTCGGCCAAGGGCCGACGGGGATCACGCACCCCTCGATTGGGAACCGAGACTCAGTCCAGCCGCCCGGTTCCTAGGACAGCCGAGCCGCCTCGAAAATCGAGTCGAAGGTGGTCTCCTCGGTCAGCACCATTGCGTGCCTCCCGAGGCGGAGCTCGGCGCTCGAGGGTCCCGATGGCAGCAGCGAGACGGCGGCGGCGGCCAGAGCGCTGGAGTCGCCCGACGCGATGATCGCCGTCTTGTCCTCAGGAGCCTCCCGAAGCATCTCTGGCGTCCCGCCGTGGGCTGTCCCGACGACGGGGACACCGCTCGCCAGTGCCTCAGCCAGGACGGTCGAGAAGGGCTCCGGGTTTGTCGACGCCAAGACGAAGACGTCGAGGTCGGCCAGGAAGTCATCGATGTCGTTGCGAGGTCCCAACCAGTGCACCGCCGAGAAGCCAGCAGCCCGCTCGGCCAGCATCGCCGCGTAGTCCTCCTTGCCGGCCACCGCACCGCCGGCGATCACCAACTGAGCGTCAGGTCTGGCCGCCACGATGGCGGGAATGGCATCGAGGACGATGTCGAATCCCTTCCACGTATCGATCCTGCCGGCCGCACCGATCAGCGGCGTCGCGTCGTCGATGCCCACTCGAGATCGGAACCGGCCGGCCTTGATTGGTGAGAACTCTGCCGAGTCGGGCACATCGTGGATGACCACCACGTCGGCGCCGTCGAGCTGCTCGGCGACGGCACCAGACACGGCGATCACTTTGTAAGCGAAATGCCGAGTCAGCCATTGCTCAAGGCGGAGCGCTGCCGAGGACTGGATAACGATCTCGCGTGCGTGCCAAAGATGCGGGAGCCTCATCGCTCTTGCCACTGCCCACCCGTACCAACTGTGGAGTGAATTCGAATGGAGAACCCCTGGTCTGATCGTTCGGACGAGGCGCCAGAGCCGGAACTCTGAGAGCGGCCAGCGCACGGCGTAGCCAACCCAGTAGCGGGCCGATCCACTCTTCGTGATCCGCCGCATGGGAATGACGTGGAGGGTGGCACCCGCCGCCGCGAACTCCTCGGCCAACGGTGAGTCCTCAGGCATGGCAACATGACAGTCCCAGCCGAGATCGGCGAGCTCGCGCATCATGCGCAGCAGACAAAGGTCGGAACCACCCCGTTCAGAAACGGGCTGCACAGAGAGGATCCGCTTGGTGCGTGTCGCCATCAACGTCGAGCAACTCCTCTTCCGGACCCCCGGGGGCACCGGGCGGTACACCGCAAACCTAGTCCGACTCCTCCCTGAACTCTTCGACGGTGACGAGGTACTGGCCTTCTGCGCCCACCACCTCACGAGCGAGATCATCGAGGCGTATCGGTCATTCGACCTCGGAGATCCCCGGGGAAATCATCCTGATGTTTCCCGCCTGCCGCGACCGCTCCTGTATGAGGCTTGGCACAGGCTCGGGCGTTGTCAGCCTCGGCGCTTGAGCCCATCGATCGCTCGCGCTGAGATCGTTCACGCTCCCTCGCCAGCGGTTCCACCCCGAGGGTCCGTTCCTTTGGTCGTGACTGTCCACGACGCATCATTCATTCGCTAGCCAGAGACGTTCCCGCCACGGGGTCGGCGGTTCCATGAACGAGGGGTAAAGCTTGCCGCCAGGAGAGCCGACTTGGTGATGACGCCCTCGCAAGCAGCAGCCGACGAGATCGCCGAACTCACGCCGATCCCCGCCGAGAAAATCCGTGTCGTGCACAACGGCGTGGACCACCAGATCGCCGATGTCGACGAGGTACAGCGGACCCTCGAGTACTTCGGACTCACCGAGACGCCCTACGTCCTGTGGGTCGGCAGCGTCGAGCCACGCAAAGGCCTAGGAACCCTGATCGAAGCTTTCGATCGACTTGATCTTGGTAAGGACCGGAAGGCTCCTCATCTGGTCCTGGTGGGCCCCGATGGATGGTTGGGCGGTGGTCACATCGATGAGGCTGCCCGGCGCCGTCTTGCGGGTCGGCTCCACGTGCTCGGCCGCCTCGGTGACGCTTCTCTGCGATCGCTCTACGCCGGAGCGGAACTCTTCGCCTTCCCTAGCCTCCATGAGGGCTTTGGCCTTCCCCTCCTTGAAGCGATGGTGCAGGGAACGGCCGTGATCTGTTCTGACGATCCAGCGCTCCGAGAGGTCAGCGGTGGCGCCGCTCGGCTTGTCGCTCCACGAGACGTCGATGCATGGAGCGATGCTCTCGCAGAACTGCTCGTCGATGATGAGGCTCGCACCGCACTCGCCATGGCAGGGAGTGCGAGGGCGCAGTCGTTCAGCTGGGAGTCGTGCGTGCGTGCGACTCGGGCCGTCTACGCCGAGGCCCTGGGCCTTGATCCACCTGCCGCAATCGCGTCACGGTAGAGCTCAGCCAGCCCAGCAGCGCTGGCTTCCCAGGTGAACTGTCGGCTCCGCTCACGTCCCCGATGAATCATGGCTGAGATGGACGCTCCTCCCGAGAGCACGTCGCTGAGGTTCCCCACCAGTGCATCGAGGTCGCCAGGGTCACTCAGGAGCGCTGCGTCGCCGACCACCTCAGGGATCGCTCCCGCACTCGTCGTCACGACCGGCACGCCCGCCGCCATCGCCTGAAGGGGTGGAAACCCAAAGCCCTCGTAGCGTGAGGGGTACGCCAGCGCCGCCGCCCCCCGGAGTACTTGATCGAGTGCCCCATCGGAGAGGTAGCCAGGCCGCAGCACTCGATCACGGCTGGTCGAGCGTTCGAACGCACGGGCGAAGTCCTCGACGCCCCAGCCATCGCCACCCACGATGACCAGCGCCACGTCGGGGTGTTCCTTGGCGATTCGGTCGAATGCGGCGAGGAGTAACGGATAGTCCTTCCGCGGCTCGATGGTTCCGATGGCCAGCAGGTAGCGCGAGGTTCCCTCCGGCAGCACGAGGGGCACCTGGTCAGCATCACCGACACCCAGCATGGGGCTCGACGCTGGCATCCCATGGTGAATCGCCCGAACACGATCCGGGTCAATGGCGAACCGCTCTCGTACTTCGTCAGCCACAAAGTGAGAAGGGGTGTGCACCCACGCCCCTTCGGCGATGGCCCGACGGATCAGTCCCGGGAACTCAAGCGTCGCTGCGGTACACATCTCAGGGAAGCGCAGGACCGTCAGATCATGGACCGTGACGACCCGGACACCACGACGGGTGGGCGGCACCACAAAGTTTGATCCGTGAACGACGTCGTGGCGACCGATGAACAGGTCGACAGAGGGCACTCGACCGCGTCGCCATGCACGATGCAGCGGCCGAGCGGGCATGGCTCGCTGGCCTGTGGACACTCCCGATGGAACCTTGGCCTCGATCCCCCGTCGCCGGCGCCAACTCACTGCAAACGCAGAGACATCGAGGTCATCTCGTCGGGCAAGACCCTCAAGGGCTCCGAAGCAAAAGACCCCTACGCCAGTGAGTGGGACTAGGAGCGGGGTGGCGTCAAAGGCGACCGAGATCGTGTCGGGGGTGAGCGCTGACGGCACCGCTCGAGCATGACACACGAGGGAACTCCGCCGGCTCGTCGGACTCGTCCGACTCAGGTGGCAGCCAGTCGGCGGTAAAGAGCAATGAGCGATCCAGCCGCTTCGGCCCACGAGTGATCCGCCGCTCGAACCCGTCCGGCGGTCACCAGGACCGATCGGGCCGCCTCGTCGGTGACGGCGAGGTTGAGGGCGACAGCAATGGCATCACGGTCGCCGGCTTCCGCCATCAACACCGCCCCCTCGGCAAGCTCGCGCATCGGCGCGCTCCGAACTGCCACGACTGGTGTTCCCGCGGCCATGGCGTCGAGCACTGGAACCCCGAGGCCATCTCGTTCTGCCAAGTGGAGAACCACTCGGGCTCGGCCGAGGAGCGCTCTGCGACCTCGCTCCCCTACCGATGCGGCTCGAATGATCCTTGAGCTCCAGCCGGAAGCCGCCAGTCTCATGGCCACCTCGCCCCCCGAATCGTTGGCCGCTCCAAGTAACACGAGATGGATCTCGGCCTGCCTCGACGCCAGCTCCTCGAAGGCGGCGATGGCGTCCAACTGCTCGTGGACCGACCAGGTGTCGATCTCGGCCAACACGAATGGCCGGCCGACGTCAATCACGGCCGATGCTTGGTCTTCGTCGGCCGGAACGGGTGGGGTGATACCGATCGGGATCACAGCGACCTGATCTCCACCCACCTTGAGGTCTGAACGGATCTGGTCGGCCACGGCTCGCGTCGGGACGTGAAGCGTGCCTCCGTTGCGGACCAACCGGAGTAACTGACGATGCTGCGGCCACAGAGATCCGAAGCGTCCGTCGTCGCTACCCCCCGCTGCGTCGGTGACCGACAGGACTCGAGCGGCTGAGCGA
>JBAXAR010000132.1:0-5301 GCA_037142475.1 Actinomycetes bacterium | reverse complement strand
CAAAACAGGTAGCCAATGATGAGGAAGCCGACCTGCTCGGCCCGGTGCACCCACATGTGCGTGAGCATCAGGTTGAAGATGCTTGTCAAGTGGGTGAAGGGAATGAAAAAGGCGTACGTCGCGAAGCCGAAGATTGGATGCCCAATGACTTCGGCAACCTTGGATCGAGCGGCACTGTTCACCAGCCTCCCGAGGCCACCTCGGAGTGTCTCGGTGGCTAATTCGAATGGGGCTCCCATGGCGAAGAGACCGGCGGCCACCATGATCAGGAGCAGATGCTGGATCATGTGGTCGGCGAAGAGGGCCATGTCGTAAGTGCCGATAAAAGACTCGGTGGCGACGAGGACGAGAACGATGCCGCCGAGGAACGACACCGTTCGCCGCTTCGACCATGACGCCCCCGGGTGCGAGGCTCCGTAGCGGGCGGCGCCGACGAGATAGGCAATGACGGCGACAACCAGGCTGATGGTGATGCCGAAGGAGAACGCCACCGACGGCACCTCGCTCCACGCCAGTGGGGGTGCCATCACCATGTCGTGTGGCACCGGCATGTCGTGGGGCATCGGCATTGGCATCTCTGTGGCAGAGCGGAGCACCCTTCCACGCTACCCGGCGGTCCTGAAGCCGATCTCGGGGCCTCGTCCGCTCACTAGGCTGTCGACGTGAGAAACCGCTGGCTGTCTCCGAGAGCACTGCTGGTCCACCTCGGGGTGCTGGCATGGGTTGCCGGCTGTCTGGCGGCGGGATGGTGGCAGGCTGCACGGGCCTTCGATGGCAACGCTTTGAGCTACGTCTACGCCATCGAATGGCCCATCTTCGCTATCGCCGGGATCATCGGCTGGTGGGCGCTGATTCACACCGATCCGGCATCGGCCGCGGAGCGAGCCGAGCGCAAAGCCTTCGAAGACGCTCAGCGGGCTGCCATTCAGGCGGCGAAGCGACGCCCCGAAGATGAAGACGATGCCTTGAAGGCCTACAACGACCATCTTGAGCAGCTTGCTGCCGAGGATCACAAGAGGAGCTGAGATGACCCCGGTGCTGCGCCGTTATCAAGTGATGAGCTATGTGGTGGGAACCATGCTGCTGATCTTCTGCGTCATGATCGTTGTGCGGCATGGTTTTGGCGTCGGCAAGGAAGCCGAGATGATCGTCGCCCAGGTCCACGGAATTATTTACATGGTCTATTTGGTCACCGTGGCTCAGGCGGTCCTCGCCATGAGGCCCTCGGGTGGCCGGGTGGTGCTGATGATTATCTCTGGAATTATCCCGCTGCTGGCCTTCTTCGTTGAACCCCGCATTATGCGAGCGATGCTGGCGGCACAGGACGTCGTGGTCCTCGGGGGCGCACAACCCGAAGGGCCTGAGGACCATCAGTAGGCTTGGTCCCATGACCGAGAACCCCTGGCTCAAGCGTCGAATCCTGAACTTCGCCCACCAAGGCGGATCCTTCGAGGCCCCCTCCTCCACGCTGTACGCCATCGAGCGAGCATTGGCCGCTGGGGCGAGCGCCATCGAGCTCGACGTCCACGCCACCAAGGATCGCTTCTTGGTGGTGAACCACGATGAGACGGTGGACCGGACCTCGAACGGCACCGGTGAAATCTGTGACCTGACGCTGGCTGAACTCGAAGCGCTCGATAATGCCCACTTCTTCATCGAGGGTTCTGATGTAGCACCCGGGCACCCAGACGGGGAATACCTCCTCCGGGGTCGGGCACCGAAGGATCGCTCGCTCGGGATCGTCACCTTGGCCGAGGTGTTCTCGACCTTCCCTGGGGTCATCGTCAACATGGACATCAAGCGGTCCGGCCCTGAGGTTGAGCCCTACGAGGAACTCCTCGCTGAAACGCTCAAAGCCCATGGGCGGAGCGAGGACGTGATCGTCGCCTCCTTTAACGACGCGGCGATCGCCACGTTTCGCTCGTTGAGCCCCGGAACGCCCACCACGGCGGCGACCCTCGAGACGGCAGAGTTTTATCGGGCCGTGAATGCAGGAGAGGACCCGCCGGAGTTGCCGGTGGTGGCCTTCCAGCCGCCCGAGTCCTTTGGCGACATCACGGTGGTCGATGAGCGCTTTGTGTCGGCTGCCCACGAGATGGGCAAAGCGGTCCACGTCTGGACCATCAACGATGCCGAATCGATGCGCCGACTGGTGGCGCTTGGCGTCGACGGGATCATCTCGGATCGCCCCACGTTGCTCGCTGAAGTCCTCGCTGACGAGGTCTGGTCAGGCTGACGCCACCGAACGTCTCCCGAGGGGCCTCAGAACGGCGAGGCAACACCACCCATGGCGGTGCACTCAGGAGGAGCAGAGATCCAGGCGTTCTCCCGACGAGAGACCCACTGCTCCTGAGGACTGGGTCTCGAGGGTCAGATCAGCGATGAAGGCGAGGGGTGCTCGACGAGGAGGGATCCTGAGGATCCCCTCGGAGGATCAGCCTCGGCCGCAGTTCGGCTTCTTGCCGTGGTTGGCCTTCTTCTTGGCCCGGAGCTTTCTTTTGACAGTGCGCTTCGACATAAGACTTGAAACTCTAGTCGCTCCACGGCAGGCCTCCCAAAGCGACAGTGGACCGACGCTCAATTCCCAACCGGTGAACGTCGAGGTGCCAGGTCGGCGATGATGGGCCAATGAGCGGAGAACTCGTGGTCGTGGGTACGCCAATTGGGAATCTGGGCGATATCGCCCCGCGGGCCGTCGAGGCGCTACGGGCCGCAGAGATGATTCTCTGCGAGGACACACGGCGCACCCGAGAACTCCTCAGCGCCCTGTCGATCCCGGCCACCGGTCGCCTTTCGGCACTCCACGATCACAACGAGCGGGTGCGGTGCGACGAGGTGGTGGGCGCCATTGCCTCAGGGCGCACCGTGGTCCTGGTCAGCGATGCCGGCATGCCCGGGATCTCTGATCCTGGATCCGTTCTGGTGGCGGCCGTCGTTGACGACGGTGGTTCGGTGACGGTGATCCCTGGGCCGTCGGCTGTGCTCGCAGCCCTGGTGGTCAGTGGACTGCCCACTGATCGATTTTGCATGGAGGGATTCCTGCCTCGCCGAGGTAAGGATCGCCGGGCCGCACTGGAGGCGTTGGCGACAGAGGAGCGAACCTCGGTGCTCTTCGAGTCCCCACGACGCCTCGCTGCCACGTTGGCCGAGTTCGCCACCGCCCTCGGCGCTGATCGCCGAGTGGTCATCGCCCGAGAGCTCACCAAACTCCACGAGGAAATCTGGCGAGGATCGCTGGAAGCCGCAGCCCAGCATTGGTCCGAGGTTGAGGCCCGCGGCGAGGTCGTCATCGTTCTGGGCGGAGCAGCACCGCCGGCCATCGTCGAGATCAGCGATACGGACATCATCGAGCGCCTCCACCAGGCACTGGCCGAGGGCCGCTCGAAGCGTGACGCCACCGACCAGGTGGCCGCCGAGCTGGGGGTCGTTCGACGCCGGGTCTACCAGCTCGCCATCGCTTTGGCATCGGCCTAGACGCTGGGGTCGGCACGGCCCGGTACGATTCACCTCGTGGGCCGCTTCTACATCACGACCCCCATCTTCTACGTCAATGACGTTCCCCACTTGGGGCACGCCTATTGCACGGTGAACGCGGATGCCATCGCTCGATGGCATCGCATGGTGGGCGACGACACGTTGTTTCTGACGGGTACCGACGAGCACGGGGCCAAGGTTGCTGAGTCGGCCGAGGAGCATGGGGTCACCCCACAGGAGTGGACCGATCGCACGTCAGCTCGCTTTGCGGAAGCCTGGCGGGGACTCGACGTGTCGAATGACGACTTCATCCGCACCACCGAGCCTCGTCACCACGAAACGGTGCGGACCTTCTTGCAGCGGATCTACGACAACGGTCACATCGTCAAGGACACCTACCGGGGCCTGTACTGCGTCAGTTGCGAGGACTACTACACGCCCGAGGCCCTCGAAGAGGGTCGCTGTCCGGTCCACGGCCGTGAGGTTGTTGAGATGGAAGAGGACAACTACTTCTTCGCTCTCAGCGCCTTTGAGGATCGCCTCATCGAGTGGTACGAGGCCAACCCGACACTCATCCAGCCCGCGTCGAAGCGCAACGAGGCGCTGAGTTTTATCCGTGGTGGCTTGAAGGACGTGTCGATCACTCGGACCTCACTGAACTGGGGGATCCCGGTTCCCTGGGACGAGGACCACGTCTTCTACGTCTGGTACGACGCGCTGATCAACTACCTCACCGCCCTCGGTTACGGCACCGACGATGATCAGGTCGCCACCTGGTGGCCATCGGTGCACCACCTCATCGGCAAAGAGATCATCCGGTTCCACTGCGTGTGGTGGCCAGCGATGTGCATGGCGGCGGGTATCGAGCCCCCGTCGAGCATCTTCGTCCACGGCTGGCTGCTCGTCGGTGGCCAGAAGCTCTCGAAGTCAATGGCCAAGGGCGATGACGCACCCGTGAAACTGAGCGAGATCACCCCAGCGTCGCTGACTGAGGATTTTGGCGTCGATGCGGTTCGCTACCACTTGCTGCGCAGCACCCCACTCGGGACTGACGGCGAGTTCTCCATTGAGGGACTCATCTCGAGGTACAACTCGGATCTCGCCAATAACCTCGGCAATCTGGTGGCTCGGGTGGCCACCGTGGTCGGCTCGAAGTGCGGTGGGATCGGGCCGGCTCCCTCCGCCACCAGTGCACTGCGTGAGCCCGCTGAAGCCGCTCTCGAAGCGGCGGCGTCTGGCTGGGAGCGATTTGCCCCCCACGAGGCACTCGAGGCCACGTGGCGCCTCATCGGAGCAGCGAACGCCGAGCTTGAGCGCACAGAACCGTGGAAGGCCGAGCCAGGGTCCGTCGACGATGTCCTCGGCGATGCCCTCGAGGTGGTCAGGATCGTCGCTCTTCTGATCGCACCGGCGATGCCGTCGACGGCCGTTGAGATCTTCCGCCGGATCGGCTTGACGTCGTCGCCCCTCGATGAGCGCCTTCCAGCGGCAGCCGCATGGGGCGGCTATTCCGGCGGCGTGGAAGTGACGAAGGGCGATCCGCTCTTCCCGCGGAGGAAGGCGTCGTCGTGACGACGCGGTGGGTGGACTCCCACTGCCACCTTCAAGAGCAGTTCCTGCTGGGTGAGTCCGAAGCAGAGGCAGTCGCGCACCTTGCGGCGGCGGCCACGGCCTCGGTCGACGCTGTGGTGTGTGTCGGAACCGACGAGGTGACCTCGAACCAGGCGGTTGCGCTGGCGACAGCAGCACGAACCGGAGCCCTCGGAGCGGGGCTGCCCATTGTTCGGGCAGTGGTGGGCCTTCATCCCCACGATGCGACCAGCGAGT
>JBAXAR010000131.1:0-5318 GCA_037142475.1 Actinomycetes bacterium | reverse complement strand
CTCCAGGGCATCGTGGGAGCTGCCGGTTACTTGGTCCCTGGTTCCCCTGGTTCGATTCTCGGCGGACGGCTCGAGGCCAACGGTCGCCAAGCCCAGATCAACACCTTTGGCGGAGGCGTCAACGAGGTCCAGCGCGAGATCTTCGCCATGGCGGGCCTCGGCATGAAGCGCGACAAGCGCTGATCATGTCGAGTTCCTCCGACAGCCGCGTGGATCACTCAGGAGCACTTGGCGAGCTCGTCGGTAGGCAGTCGGGACCCCCTTCAGTCGGTCCCGACCTCGTCAACGAGCCGATGATCCGCCATTGGGCCGAAGCCATGGGGGACGCCAACCCGATCTACGTCGATGATGACGCCGCTCACGCAGTCGGGCTCGAGGGGATCATCGCCCCGCCGACGATGCTGCAGGCATGGATCATGGTGGGCCTGTCGGGAACTCTGGCACGCGAAGCAGCACGACTCGAGGCCCCCAAGCTCGAGCACGAGACGGCCAATGACGCCATGATGCGACTGCTCGACGAAGAGGGCTTCACCTCTGTGGTGGCGACCAACTGCGAGCAGGAGTACGTCCGTCCGCTCAAGCCGGGCGAGCGCATCGCTGTGTCGTCAGTGATCGAGTCCATCAGCGACGTCAAGACAACGGGCCTCGGGACGGGGCGCTTCGCCACGACCCGTACTGACTTCTTCGCCGTCGCTGATCCCTTTCCGTCCTCTCCTGAGGAGCGGACGGCCGCACTTGGCGCTGGGGATCCGGTTGGCACCATGCGGTTCCGCATCCTGAAGTTCGCTCCGGGCAAGAAGGCGCCGGCGAAGCCACCTCGGCCACGGCCGGCGATCACCGAAGACAATGCCTATTTCTTCGAAGGTCTCCAAGGGGGCGCTCTGCTGCTCCAGCGCTGCTCTGAGTGCCTCACCCTGCGCCACCCCTCGCTGCCAGCCTGTGGCCAGTGCGGGTCGCTGGAGTGGGACACCGTCGAGTCGAAGGGGGCGGGCGAGCTCTATAGCTTCGTCGTCGTTCACTATCCCCAGGTGCCCTCCTTCGACTACCCGCTCCCCATCGGCCTGATTGCTCTTGACGAGGGACCGAGGATCGTCGCCAATCTGGCGATGGACCCAAGCGATGCCACCATCGGAATGCGTCTCCAGGCCACCATCACGGCCTTTGACGACGAGTTGAGCCTGCCGGTCTTTGGACCAGCACAAGCCTGAGGAGACTGAACCATGGAGTTTCAATTCACTGAAGAGCAGGACGCCATCCGTGAGGTCGCCGAAGGGATCTTCAACGGCCTGATCACCCCTGATCGCGTTGGGGAGGTCGAGAAGACTGACGAACGCTTCGACCGAGCGCTCTGGGCCGAGTTGGCAAAGTCCAACCTCCTCGGGCTGGGAACCCCTGAGGACCTTGGGGGAATCGGTGGCGGCATGGTCGAGATCGGCCAGGTTCTTGAGGCGCAGGGCAAAGTGGTCGCCCCCATTCCGCTCCTCGCCACCTTGGTCGAAGGCGTGCTCCCCATCGCCACGTTTGGCTCTGACGAGCTGAAGGCTGCATGGTTGCCCGGGGTGGCCGACGGCTCCCTCGTGCTCTCGGCCGCCATGGCTGACGCCGCAGCCTCGCCGAGCCTGCTGCCGCGGGTGCGGGCGGAGAAGACTGACAACGGCTGGTCATTGACGGGCACCGCCTCTGCGGTCCCCTTCGCTCATGTGGCGCAGGGAGTCGTGGTTCCGGCGGTTTCGGCCGGCGGAGTCGTCGTTGTCGTGGTCGCCATCGATGCCGAGGGCGTATCGCAGGAGCGAGTGGAGACGACAAATCGGGCGATTCACCCCCACGTGAGTTTCGCTGCCACGCCGGTGGCCAGCTCCGCCGTGCTCGGTGGCCCTGAAGTTCTTGAGCGCATGCTCCAGTGGGCTCAGACCGGCCTCGCGCTGATCCAGGTGGGCGTCTGTGATGCCGCTCTCCGCCAGACTGCAGCGCACCTGAACGAGCGCACCCAATTTGGACGTACCTTGTCGAGTTTCCAGGGCACGATGCTTCGGGCCGCAGATGCCGGGATTGATCTTGAGGCAGTCAGAGTGACGGCGTGGCAGGCCGCGTGGCGCTTGGACGAGCACAAGCCTGCGGCCGAGGCGGTCCTCGTGGCCAAGTGGCAGGCGGCTGACCGTGGTCAACGCGTGGTACACGCCACGCAGCACCTCCACGGTGGCACCGGTGCCGACATCAGCTATCCGATCCACCGTTACTTCCTCTGGGGCAAGCAAATCGAACTTGAGCTCGGTGGGCCGAGCTTGCAGCTCTCCCGTCTCGGCGAGCTCATCGCCCAGCGTCCCGATGAGGTGCTGGCCCGATGACGGCCACGCGGTCCTTCGATTCGGTGGGCATTGGTGATTCCTTGGTCGAGCTCGCGCTCCCCATCACCAGGACGCTCATCGCCGCCGGTGCGTTGGCGAGTCGGGACTATCAGGATGTCCACCATGACCCGGTCCTCTCACAAGAGAGAGGGAGCCCGGACATTTTCATGAACATCCTGACGACGAACGGCATCGTCGGACGCTTCGTGACGGACTGGTCGGGTCCGGGCGGCTTTCTTCGACGGGTCGACATCCGGCTCGGTGCGCCGAACTATCCCGATGACACCATGGTGCTCACCGGGGAGATCATTGAGTTGCGAGACGATGAATTCGATGACACCCGTGGTGTGGTCGACGTCAAGGTCACCGGAGCGAACAGCATTGGCAACCACGTTGTCGGAACCGTCACCCTCACCCTGCCCCGGGAGGGCTCACGATGACGACGCACACCTTCGCTGGCCAAGTCGCCATTAGCGGCATTGGGGCTACTGAATTCTCGAAGGCCTCGGGTCGATCTGAGTTGCGCCTCGCCGTCGAGGCCGTCAAGGCAGCCATCGACGATGCAGGGATTCGACCTGATCAGGTCAACGGAATGGTCACGTATTCGTCGGACACCAACCCTGATGTCGATATCGCTCGGTCTCTCGGGATGGGGGAGCTGACGTTCTTCAGCCGTATCCATTACGGCGGCGGTGCGGCGTGCGGGACGATCCAGCAGGCGGCGCTCGCCGTTGCGTCGGGTGTGGCCGATTATGTGGTCTGCTACCGAGCATTCAACGAGCGCTCGGGCAACCGCTTCGGCGCCGGCGTCCAGGGCCGTGCCCCGATGGCGAACGCCGAGAACGCCCACCTTGCCTCGTACATTCCTGTCGGCCTCCTCACCCCAGCCTCATGGGTGGCGATGGACGCCGCTCGCTACATGCACGTCACCGGCACCACGAGCGAGGACCTCGGCTACGTCGCCGTGGCAGACCGCAAGCACGCTGCAACCAACCCGAAAGCCTGGTTCTACAACCAGCCGATCACCCTCGAGGACCACCAGGCATCACGATGGATCGTCGAGCCCCTCCATCTTCTGGACTGCTGCCAGGAGACTGATGGCGCTCAAGCGATTGTCGTCACGACGCTCGAACGCGCTCGGGACCTGCCAGGCACGCCCGCAGTGATTCAAGCAGCCGTCCAGGGGTCGGGCGCCGGTCAAGACATGATGACCAGCTACTACCAGAAGGACCTCACCACCCTCCCCGAGATGGAGGTGGTGGCCCGCCAACTGTGGGAGACCTCCGGGATGCGGCCCGAGGACATGGACGCAGCGATCCTCTACGACCACTTCACGCCCTATGTGCTCTACCAGCTAGAGGCTCTGGGCTTCTGTGGCAAGGGTGAGGCCAAGGATTTTGTGAAGGGTGGCCGCATTGAACTCGGTGGCGACCTTCCGATCAATCTGCACGGCGGCCAGCTTGGCGAGGCCTACCTCCACGGCATGAATGGGATCGCCGAGGCGGTCCGTCAGGTCCGTGGGACAGCGGTCAATCAGGTCAACGGCCTTGAGCGCATCGTGGTGACCGCCGGAACTGGCGTCCCCACCAGGGGACTGGTCCTGAGTACTGACTCCTGAGCTAACCGGTCCAAGCGACCAGTCCTGCCGAAGCCGCTCTAGAGAACCCGGTTCGCCACCGCTTCGTCGAGGACGGCTCGATCCTCGGTGGAGATGGGCCGATAGGCAAGATCGCGCCCTGAGCGCCACCACGTGGGGTCTGCGCTGTTCCAGCGCTCTGTCCTCAGGCTCTTCTTGACCACCTTCGAGGTGGCTGTCTTGGGGAGCGAGGTCGAAATCCGCACATAGCGTGGGGCCCACTTGGTCCCGAGATCCCCCTGCTCGGCCAAGAAGCGGGCGAAGTCGTCCGGATCGAAGGCGGCGGCATGTTCAGAGATCTCGAGGGCCGCCATGACCTGGTCGCCGACGTGCTCGTCGGGAACGGCGTAGACGGCGGCGAGAATGACCCCTGGGTATCGGGTCAGGATCCGCTCGACCGGGGCGGAGGCGAAGTTCTCTCCATCGACTCGAAGCCAGTCGTGATCGCGTCCCGCGAAGTAGAAGAAGCCTTGGTCGTCGCGATAGGCGAGGTCTCCGGTCCAGTACCAACCTTGGCGAAGCCTCGACTCCATGGCCTCGTCATTGTGCCAGTAGCCCTCAAAGCTGGCGCCACCAGTCTTCGAGACCAGTTCACCGATGCACTCATCGGCGTTGAGGATCTTTCCTGCCTCATCAAAACGGGCAGGAGGGCACTCCTCACCGGTTTCGGCATCAATGACCACTGTCCCCTCTCCGGAGCGCCCAAGGGCGTTTGGAGGGGTGTCAGGGGTCCTCTGGACGGTTGCGCCACCTTCAGAGGACCCGTAGGCCTCAGAGACCCGGCATCCGAAGCGCTCAGCGAAGGTCGTGACGTCATCTGCGGCGGCTTCGTTGCCGAAGCAGAGCCGCAGGGTGTTCTCGGCATCATCTGGCTTCTCAGGGGTAGCCAGGATGTACGCAAGCGGCTTGCCGACGTAGTTGAAATAGGTCACCTGGAAACGTCGAACGTCGGGCAGGAAGTTCGAGGCCGAGAAGCGCCGTGAGGTCGGGATGGCCACTGCAGCGCCAGCAGCAAGGCTGGGCCCCCAGCCTGCCATCAGGGCGTTCGAGTGAAACATCGGCATGGCGGCGTAACAGACGTCCTGCGGCGTCAGCTCGAACATGTCCTTCACGATGGTCGAGATCATTGCCAGCCGGCCCTGAGAGCATTGGACGGCCTTTGGCGCCCCTGATGTCCCAGAGGTAAAGAGCAGGTAGCCGAGCGTCGCGGGAGTGATGGTCTCGTCGACGACGTCAGACGCGCTCGCTCCTTGGAACGATTCGAGCAGCGCGGACGCGCTCTCGGTGCCAGCGACCAAGACTCGTTCCGAGTCAGCCGAAGCGACGCCGAGTCGATC
>JBAXAR010000130.1:0-5351 GCA_037142475.1 Actinomycetes bacterium | reverse complement strand
CATTCGATGCCGGCTTCAGTCAGTTCGGTCGGGTCGACATCGTCGTGGCGAATGCTGGCATCATCCGCCTCGCCGATGAGGTGGATCCCTTTACCGAATTCGACGACATCATCGCCACCAACCTCTCCGGAGCATTTCGAACCGTCAGGGTCGCTCTCCCGGCCATGGTCGAGGGTGGACGCGGCGGGTCCATCATCCTCGTGAGTTCGGCCGCGGGATTAAAAGGCGGGGGAAGCGCGCTTGCAGGCATGCAGGCCTACACCGCATCCAAGCGAGGTCTCGTAGGGCTCATGCAGACGCTGGCCAACGATCTGGCCCCACACTGGATCAGGGTCAACACGATTCACCCCACTGGCGTGGCAACGCCGATGGTCCTCAATGACTCCATGCGGCGAGCCGTGGAGCGGCGGGCCGATGGCGTCGCCACCATGCGGAACGCACTGCCCGTGGGACTCTTGCAACCTGAGGAGATCGCCGACACGGTGGCGTGGTTGGTCTCGGACCAGGCGAAGCACATCACAGGGATCGCGCTTCCCATCGACGCCGGGTTCACCGTTCGCTGACGCTTCGAGCGTCCAGGCACGTTTTAGACCGGTCGATCACCCCTGAGCACCACGCGCTGAATCACTCGTGGCTGGGTACCAAAATCGCCGACCACTGAGTGCTGGGTTACTCGGTTGTCCCAGAACCCCACGTCTCCAGCTGTCCAGTGATAGCGGACCGTGAATTCTGGGCGTACCGAGTGTCGGTAGAGGAACTGCAGCAAGGCGTCGGATTCTCCCCGATCCAGTCCTGCGATATGGGAGGTAAACCCGGGATTCACGAAGAGGCCTCGTTCCCCCGTCTCCGGGTGCGTTCGAACCACCGGGTGAGTCACGGGAGCGAGGATGTCGACCGGTTCGCCCTCCCAGAGACCTTGCCCAACCTCTTCGAGCGCTGCTCTGAACTGCTGGGAACCGTCGTGCACAGCATCGAGTCCGCTCAAGAATTCCTGGAAGAGGGGGCTCAGCGCACCGAAGGCGGCAACCTGGTTCGAGAACAAGGTGTCCCCGCCGGAGGGTGGAATCACCACGGCGCGCAATAGTGAACCCATGGGCGGTCGCTCAACAAAGGTCACGTCGGTATGCCAGTCGAGGCCCTGGGTCCGGGTCGCTACGTCGCCGTAGGAGGCGTAGAGCGACCGCTCCTTCGAGTAGTCGATTTCAAAAACCTCCGGGTTGTCTTTCACCCCAGGAATGACCGGGTGTCCCTCGCTGATCTCCCCGAATCGACGAGCGAAACTGACGTGCTCGGCAGTGGTGAGATCAGCTCCAGGGAAGAAAATGACTTTGTGGGCCAGCCAAACCTGACGAATCGCGTCGATGTCGCCATCGGTGAGATTCCTCACATCAAGATCGTGAATCACTGCCCCGATCGACCCTGACAGGGGGGTCACGCGTAGGTCATCAGAGTGGCTCGTCGCATCCATCGCACAACTCCTCTCTCTTACCGATCGGCAGATCGCTCCTATGACACGATTCCATCGAGGCGCGTGCCCATCGCTGACTCGCTCTCGCGCCCCAGTGCTGACAAGCCTATGCCTGCATCGGTCAGCGGGTGAGCTGTGGAGGGGCCTCCGGCTGCGTTTCCCTCGAGTGATGTCCGTTCGATCGGCCGTTTGCGACGTGCATTCGGCTTCGGCCACCGCTCACACGATCAGTGATCCCTCACTGGTAGGGCGCTCCCACTTCAGTCCGGCAGCGTTCTAGAGTTGGATACTCGTCTGAGGAGTTCGCCCATGATCCAGCATCTCGTAGATGGCCTTGTGGTCTTCGTTGCGATCACCGCGGCCCTCCTCGTTGTCGGATGCTTGAGTCTCGTCTGGCTCAGACGACGTGTCTCAATGATTCGAGCGCGCCTCATCACCCGCGCTGCGGCTGGCGACTTCTCCTTCGGCGAAATCATCGCTGCGCTCCGGGTCAATCGCTACACCATGACCACCGCCATGGTTCGTCGACGGCTGCGTGTCGATGTCGCTGGGGCCATTGCCGCCGTCGAGGTGGCACAGCGCTCCGGCGCGGTGGTCGGCGAGATGAGTGACCACGCTGCGCGTCTCGACACGGCCGCCCGTTCTCTCGAGAACGTGATGGCTTCGATGGGAACCTCAGGAGTCACGCCGACGGTGTTGGCCAAGGCTGGAGAACTGGGCATCGCTGCTCACCGCTTGCGGAATGCCGCAGAGATCGCCGCCGCCCACGCCGCAGTCCCGGACCACGGGGAACTCGTTGGAGGGATCGAAACTGAGTACCCTCACCCGACAGAGGCCGCCAAGACGCGGTGGCGCCCGCTCGGGCGCTGACGATTCGGGGTCATGGGTCATCGTGAGAATGGGGGACTGATGAAGAGTCGGAGCATGCTCGGTCTCGGTTTGGCGCTTGGCCTCTCAACGATCGCTCTTGGCTCGGGGATCTCAGGGGGAATTCCGAGCCGCCCGCAGGCACCACTGACCCCTCGAGACATCAAACACATCGTGGTGATCAACCTCGAAAACGAGAGCTTCATCGACACCTTCTCGAAGAGTTCACCCGCCACCTACTTGAACGGAACACTTGTCCCCCAAGGTGTTTTGATCACCCACTACTACGGGACCGCTCATGTCAGCCTCCCGAACTACATCGCCCAGGTATCGGGGCAGGCCCCAACTCCGACCACCCAGGCTGATTGTGGCTCAACCTTCTCGGAGGTGACGCCAGGGACGCCACGTCGAGGTCCAAACGCCCTGGGTCAGGTCAAGGCGAAGAGTGGTTGTGTCTATCCGTCGAGCGTGGCCACCATCGCCGACCAGCTTGACGCCCTCAGTCCACCAGATGCCGTGACCCATCGTGCGACGTGGCGCGCGTATCAGGAGGACATGGGCAACAAGCCAAAGCGAGACGGCGGGTCCACCTGCGCCCACCCAATCCAAGATGGGCCTCCGGCGCAGTTTGCCGTGGCGAAAGATGGCTACGCCACGCGCCACAACCCGTTCGTCTGGTTCCACTCAGTCATCGACGATGAAGCGGAGTGCAGCGCCAACGTGCTCCCGCTCGGGACCCTCGATCTCAATGGAGCACCGAGTCCGTCGAGCCCGCTGGTGACCGACTTCTCCTCGACGGCCACCACTCCGGCCTTCTCCTTCATCACGCCAAGTCTCTGTAATGACGGCCACGACGAAGTGTGTGTCTCAAAAAGCGCAGCCGGCGGCCACATTGGAGGCCTCAAGGCTGCCGATGCCTGGCTCCGAGCATGGATACCAGTCCTCACGTCGTCGCCAGCATTCCTTGAGGGCTCGATGATGGTGGTCATCACCTTCGACGAAGCTCGCCTTGGTGGTCCCAACGGCGGAGACATGTGCTGCAATGAGCTCCCAGGCCCGAACGTCACCCAGGCCGGGTGGGTCTTCGGGTCTGGAGGTGGCAAGGTCGGCGCACTCGTGCTCGCCTCCCCCAGCCTGATCGTGCCTGGCAGCAAGGACAAGACTGGTCGCTACAACCACTACAGCGCACTGAGGACCTATGAGGACCTCCTTGGGATCACCACCGGTGGCTCTGACGGGCTCGGGCATCTTGGAATGGCCGGTGCGGCGGGGCTGGCGCCCTTCGGCATTGACGTCTTCAACGCTCCGGTCTAACTCGACGCACCTAAGTGGAGGGCGGCGTCTCGGAGCCCCTCACGAAAATCAGGGTGTGCAATCTCGGCGAGCGCCATCGCTCGCTCTCGAACCGTCAAGCCGGTCACGTCCGCCGCCCCAAACTCCGTCACAATCACTCCGGTGTGATGACGGGGTGTCGAAATCACTGAACCAGCCGGCAGGCTCGGAAGGATTCTGCTTCGGCGTTCACCGGCCACCTCGACCGTCGAAGCCAGGCAGACCAGGCTTCGGTCCTCAAGTTCGAATTCCGCCCCGGAGATGAAGTCCTCATGGCCCCCGACACCCGAAATCTGCCGGCCATCAATGGAGTCCGCCACGATTTGGCCGTAGAGGTCAATGGCGATGCCTCCGTTGATGGAGATGAAATTCCGGTTCCGGGAAATCACCGTCGGGTCGTTGACCAGTTCCACCGGAGCGAACGCCACCTCCTCGTTGTGATCCAGCCACTCGTAGAGTTCCGCGGAGCCGAGCGCGAAGGTGGTCACCGATACCCCCTCAAAGATCCCCTTGGCCGTGTTGGTGACCTTGCCTGCTTTATGCAGGCGCATGATGCCGTCTGTCAGCATCTCGGAATGGACGCCGTAGCCACCTCCGGCTTTCTCCGCCAAGCGACTCGCCACCATTGAGGGGATGGCCCCGATTCCTGTTTGCAGGGTTGCTCCATCCGGAATCAGAGCAACCGCCTGCTCGGCAATGAGAACATCGGTCTCGCTCACCGGCGACTCAGGAAGCACGAAGGGAACCTCGTCGGCCTCAATCAGGACGTCAATCATGTCGAGGGAAAGTGTGTTGTCCGATCCGTCAAGTGGTGTCGTCCACGGCAGGTGTGGGCTTGTCTCGATCATCAGGATCCTCTCGGGATCCTCTGCCGCCGCCCGAAGAGCTCGATAGGTGCCCCCGAGATGGAGCGAGAGCGACACCCGACCGCTGGCGTCAGGACGAGTCGCTTGGGCCACCATCACCCGCGGGCGACTCTTCTCCAGAATCGGGCCGAACTGGCGAAACCCCGCAGGAATGTGCTCGACCCGGGCACCACTTGCCGCCAAGAATCGTTCGGCTGGGCCAAAAAATCCCGACCGATAGACAACTCCCGGCTTCGAGAAAATGTCGAAGAGGCCAAGGACGAGTGCACCGCCGATACTGAGGTCTTCGAAATCGTCTCGCGCACCAAGCGCACCAAGAAACGCGTGAGGATTCGCAGGCCCAAGACCCATTCCGATCGAATCGATCGGCCGGATAAGTGCTGCGGCTTCGGCGGAAGAGACGATGCGGGGAGCCATCTCTCGATTGTGACGCATCCCCGACAGTCATGCTGCCGTAGGGTCGAAGGATGCGAATCGACGTATGGAGTGATGTTGCCTGCCCCTGGTGCTACGTGGGCAAGAGAAATCTCGAACAAGCCCTTGATCAGCTCGGCCTTGAGGTCGAGGTCAGGTGGCGGGCATTTGAACTCGACCCAACCGCCCCCGCATCAACCTCCCGCTCAATGGCCGAAATCCTTTCGATCAAGTACGGCACCACTCTTGAGCAGGCACACGAGATGAACCGCCAGATGACCGCCACTGCCGCCAAGCTCGGCCTTGAGTACCACCTCGACACATTGCAACTTGGTAACTCATTCGATGCCCGCCGCCTGGCGAAGTTGGCCGACGAGCACGGTCTCGGTGGCGAGATGGCCGAG
>JBAXAR010000129.1:0-5369 GCA_037142475.1 Actinomycetes bacterium | reverse complement strand
AGTTGCGCTCCGTAGCAAATCCCCAAGATCGGAATCCCGAGGTCATAGATTGCCGGATCGATTGCTGGCGATCCCTCTTCGTAGACCGACTTCGGTCCGCCCGAGAGGATGATGGCCCCGGGCTTGCGTGCGGCAACCTCGGCCGCGGTCATTGAGTGCGGAACAATCTCGGAATAGACGTGGGCCTCTCGAACCCGTCGCGCGATCAACTGCGCGTACTGGGCGCCCAGATCAACGACGAGGACTGGCTGATCGGTCTGGCTCAACGGCCCATGCCAACGCCCTGCGAGCGCTGTAGGTCCTTGCCCTCGGTCTGCAGCGATGGCGCCACCATGACCTCAGCCTTCTGGAACTCCTTGACCGTCTCGAAGCCACACGTCGCCATCGAGGTCCGCAGGGCGCCGAAGAGATTCATACGGCCGTCGTTCTGGTGCGCTGGGCCGAGCAGGATCTCCTCGAGCGAGCCACGCACCTGCGTGCTGACTCGAGTACCACGGGGAAGGGTGGGGTGGAAGGTCGCCATGCCCCAGTGATTCCCTGGCGCTGGTGCCTCAGTCGCTGATGACAGCGGTGAGCCGAGCATGACGGCATCAGCACCACAAGCGATGGCCTTCGAAATATCGCCGCCCTTCGACATGCCGCCGTCGGCGATGACATGGACGTAGACACCCGTCTCGTCGAGGTGGCGCATACGAGCGCCAGCGACGTCAGCGATCGCGGTGGCCTGCGGGACGCCGAGTCCAAGCACACCGCGTGTGGTGCAGGCATTGCCGGGCCCGACCCCAACGAGGACTCCGACGGCACCAGTGCGCATCAGGTGAAGGCCTGCTTGGTACGAGGCGCACCCGCCGACGATGGTCGGAATGTCGAACTCTCGAATGAAGCTCTTGAGGTTCAGGGGCTCGACCGTCTTCGACACGTGCTCTGCGGAGACCACGGTGCCTTGGATGACGAGAATGTCGAGCTCGGCCTCGGCGATGGCCTTGGCCATGAAGTTGGTCCGCTGCGGGGTCACTGAAGCAGCCGTCGTGATCCCGGCATCCTTCATTTCACGGATTCGCTGGCTCACCAGGTCAAGCCTGATCGGCTCCTGGTACATCTCTTGCATCCGGTTGGTCGCCTTGTCGTTGTCAAGGGTCCGGATCTCGTCGAAGAGTGGCATCGGGTCGTCATAGCGAGTCCAAAGACCTTCGAGGTTGAGCACACCGACGCCACCAAGGCGACCGATCTCGATGGCGGTCGCCGGGCTCACCACACCGTCCATGGCGGAGGCCATCAGGGGAAGGCCAAAGGTGAAGGCGTCGATATTCCAGGAGATGTCGACATCCTCTGGGTCTCGAGTCCGGCGGCTCGGAACGATGGCAATGTCATCGAACCCGTAGGCCTGACGTCCTGACTTGTAAATACCGATCTCAACCTCTGCCATTTGGGCTGCCTCCACGCCTCGTCCACACTTCACGAAGTCGCCGGGCCGACCCTCCGGCGATTCCTTACTCTACTCGCCCGAGCACCCCCTCGAAACGGGTTCGAGACGGCCTACGGCTCGGGCGCCAGGGTCACGCCGAGCGTCGTGCAGAGCACGTCGACGAGCAGTCGACCGGTTGCCCCCCAGATCATCTCGCCTGAGATCTCAAAGAACCAGAGGGGGAACGTACCGTCGCTCGACCGAGGCGAGGGCCGCTCAGGCCGCCGCCAACGCTCTTCGTGGAAGACCCCTTCGACGAGGAGGTCGGCAAAGGCCACATCGAAAACTCGCTCAACTTCGGAAGGAGCGGCGGCGACCTCAGGGCGAGCCTCCAGGGTGGCGACCACCGGCTGGATCAGCGACCGAGAGGCCAGCGTCACGATGGGATGGAGATGGGCGACGATCGAGAGTGATTTCGGATCAAGAGCGATCTCTTCATGAGCCTCGCGCACCGCTGCCTCGACGGTGTTCTCTCCCGGGTCAACACGCCCCCCAGGAAAGGAGACCTCGCCTCGATGACTTGAAAGCCTTGTCGAGCGTCTCGTCAGCAGGACCCGGGCTTCCCCCTGCTCCTCGAAGAGAGCGATCAACACTGCCGAATGGCGAAGCGCTCCTGTGAGGTCAAGGCCATCGAGGACCTCGACGTCACTGTCCCTCGGGCTTGGCACGTGATCTGGCGGTCCTTCCATCCCGGCCTCGGCCAATGCAGCGACGATGCGTCCGACCCCGATGCCACAACGATCCTCGGCCCCAAGGTGATCCCAGGGTGCAGATCGCCCGTGGCGCCAGTCCTGTGGTCGGGGAATGTTCTGGGGGTACGCGGGCGACATCGTGCTGCCGAGGCTACGGCCGTTCTTGCCACCACGCGACAACGGCCGGATCGCTTCCCCGTGAAGGGAAAACGATCCGGCCGGTGCGCGTAATGCTCCGTAGGAGCAGAACTACATCATGCCGCCCATGCCACCCATGCCACCCATGCCGGCCATCGGGTCGGCGCCGCCGCCCTCTTCTGGCTTGTCGGCGACGAGCGCCTCGGTGGTCAGCAGCAGCGACGCGATTGATGCCGCGTTCTGCAGTGCCGAACGGGTCACCTTGGCGGGGTCGATCACGCCAGCCTTCACGAGGTCGACGATCTCACCAGTCGCAGCGTTGAGGCCATTGGATCCCTTGGCCTTCTCGACCTCACGCACCATGACGGCTCCTTCGAGTCCGGCGTTCGATGCGATCTGACGGAGCGGAGCCTCCAGGGCGTGGGCCACGATCTTGGCACCCGTTGCCTCGTCACCTTCGAGGGTGGCGATGAGGGTGATGACCGAAGCACGGGCCCGCACAAGGGCGGTCCCTCCACCGGCAACGATTCCCTCGTCGATGGCGGCCCGAGTGGCGCTGAGAGCGTCCTCGATGCGGTGCTTCTTCTCCTTGAGCTCAACCTCGGTGGCTGCGCCGACCTTGACGACAGCGACGCCTCCGGCGAGCTTGGCGAGACGCTCTTGGAGCTTCTCGCGGTCCCAGTCGGAGTCCGTGTCCTCGATCTCACGCTTGATCTGGGCGACCCGGCCAGCAACCGCTGCCTGCTCTCCCGCACCGTCGATGATCGTGGTGGCGTCCTTGGTCACGATGACCCGTCGCGCCGAACCGAGGAGGTCCAACGTGGTCGAGTCGAGCTTGAGGCCGACCTCCTCAGAGATCACCTCGGCACCCGTCAGCACTGCCATGTCCTGCAGCATTGACTTGCGACGCTCGCCGAAGCCAGGCGCCTTGACGGCCACTGAGTTGAAGGTGCCACGGATCTTGTTCACCACGAGGGTGGCAAGCGCCTCTCCCTCAATGTCCTCGGCGATGATCAGCAGCGGACGACCGGTCTGCATGACCTTCTCGAGCACAGGCACGAGGTCTGAGACCACCGAGATCTTCGAGTTCACGAAGATAATGAACGGGTCCTCAAGGACTGCTTCTTGGCGCTCGGGGTCCGAGACGAAGTAGGGCGAGAGGAAGCCCTTGTCGAACTGCATGCCCTCAGTGAGCTCAAGTTCAAGACCGAAGGTGTTGGACTCCTCAACGGTCACAGTGCCGTCCTTGCCCACCTTGTCGATGGCGTCAGCGAGGGTCTCACCGATCAGGGGGTCTGCAGCGGAGATGGAGGCGACCTGAGCGATCTCCTCCTTGCCACCGACTTCCTTGGCCTGCTTGGCGATGTTGGCCACGGCAGCAGCCACAGCCTTGTCGATGCCGCGCTTGAGACCGGTGGGGCTTGCGCCGGCGGCCACGTTGCGGAGACCCTCCTTGATGAGGGCCTGAGCGAGGACCGTGGCGGTCGTCGTGCCGTCACCGGCAACGTCGTTCGTCTTGGTCGCGACTTCCTTGACGAGCTGCGCACCCATGTTCTCGAATGGGTCCTCCAGCTCGATCTCACGGGCGATCGACACGCCATCGTTGGTGATGGTCGGGGCGCCGAACGCCTTGCCGATCACCACGTTGCGGCCCTTCGGGCCGAGGGTCACCTTGACCGCGTCGGCAAGCTTGTCGACTCCGGCCTCGAGGCCACGTCGTGCAGCCTCATCAAACTTCAGGATCTTTGCCATCTAGGTCTCCTTCACTTCCATCAGTGTTTCTGGGAGGACAAAAGGTCTCCACGCACAGAGTCCCCCGATCAGATCGGGGGACTCTGCACGCAGAACCCTTGGGAACTACTTCTCGATCTTGGCGAGAACGTCACGCCCGGTGAGGATCAGAAGGTCCTCACCGTCAACGGCGATCTCCGTGCCGCCATACTTCGAGTAGACGACGGTGTCGCCGACCTTGACGTCCATGGGGACCAGCTCACCGGTGTTCTCGGCGCGACGGCCGGGGCCGACTGCGAGAACCTCGCCCTGCTGGGGCTTCTCCTTGGCGGTGTCGGGAATGACCAGGCCTGAGGCAGTGGTCTCTTCGCCTTCACCGGGACGGACCACGATCCGGTCGTCGAGGGGGTGCAACTTCATATTGATGCTCCTTGGTGCGGATTGGCACTCTAACCTTGCGACTGCTAACTCTAGCAGACGCCCACCGAGAGTGCCAACGCGGTCTCAGGGTGACGCAGCACGTCGGTAGGCTCACCACTTCTACCGTGCGAAGGAGTCACCATGGCGACCACGAAGCCTGCAAAGACCGCCCCCAAGCCAGTTCGGCCTCGAGGCGTGGTGAAGAAGAAGTCCACCTCGACGGCGTCCGCTCCGAAGCGGAATCGACGTGCCGTGGCTCGCCGCGTGCCATGGGAACACCTTGGGCACCCATCCTCGGGTGTGATCGTCACCGGTGGTGCGAGCGGCATCGGGCGAGCGTGCGCCCTCCACCTCGCCGAAGCAGGTCGGCCGGTGGCTGTCTGGGATCTCGACGCAGAGGGTGCGGCTGCGGTAGCGGCTGAGGCCTCGAATCTCTGGCGTGTCCCGACTATCGGACTGGGCCTCGACGTCACCGACTCTGCTGGCATTGCCCACTCGATCGCCACCAGCGCCGAGGCAATCGGCCCGATCGGCGGTCTGGTACACGCCGCAGGGGTGTCGGGGGCACTGCAGATCACCTCGATGGATGATGCGAGTTGGGACATGGTGCTCGATGTCAACCTCCGGGCAGCCGCCATTCTCACCAAGGAAATCACCCCCACGCTCCTCGAAGCTGGCGTGGGCTCGGCCATTGTCTACATCTCGTCGATCGAGGCCTTCTTTGGCAACGATTTCCTCCCTGCCTATGCGGCATCGAAGGCAGGACTCCTCGGCCTCACTCGGTCCTCATGCCACACGCTTGGGCCGCAAGGCATCAGGGTCAATTCGGTCTGCCCTGGGGCGGTCGAGACCCCGATGCTCCAGCCGATGCTCGACATCGAGGGCGTGCGCCCCCAGCTTGAGGCTCGCACGCCACTCCTGCG
>JBAXAR010000128.1:0-5391 GCA_037142475.1 Actinomycetes bacterium | reverse complement strand
GGCAGAGCAACGGACTCTTAATCCGCAGGTTTCGGGTTCGAATCCCGAGGGGCGCACCAACGCAGGCCACGATCCGACGTTTCGACGTCGGATCGTGCCGCGTTCAGGTGCCGGAATTCCGCGTTCCGGCCGAAACGACAGGAGACCAGGACATGGCCACAGAGCTCTGGACAAAGTCAGCGACAGATCTCGCCGCCCTGATTGCTTCGGGTGACACCAGTTCGGTTGAGGTACTCAACGCTCACCTCGAACGGATCGAGGCGGTAAATCCTTCTCTGAACGCAGTGGTCAGGATTCTCGGCGACGAAGCTCGTGTCGCTGCAGAACAAGCTGACGCAGCGGTGCAGCGAGGTGATGTTCTCGGACCGCTCCATGGGGTGCCGATTTCCGTGAAGGACAACATCGATGTGATCGGCGACGTCTCGACCCAAGGGATCCCCATGCTGGCGGAGATTGTGGCGACCGCTGACGCCCCCGTGGTCGAGCGAATGCGTGAGGCCGGGGCGATCCCCTTCGTGAGGACCAACATGCCCGAGCTCGGCCTTCGAGTACACACGCACTCGGTGACCTACGGACTGACCAAGAATCCCTGGGACTCGACCCGCACGGCCGCTGGCTCCAGTGGTGGCGAGGCTTCTGCGATCGCCTCCGGCATGAGTCCCCTTGGCCTTGGCAACGACATCGGAGGTTCCCTGCGGAACCCCGCATTCGCCTGCGGCGTGGCGTCGATCAAGCCAAGCGGACAGCGCGTTCCCTATGCCACGACGACCATGCCGGGCACCCCGATGCTCGCCGAGCAGTTCATGCTGGCCCAAGGAGTCTTGGCTCGTCGGGTGGCAGATCTGCGTCTTGGGCTCTCGATCATTGCCGGGGCCCACCCCCGTGACCCCTATGCGATCTCAGCACCCCTTGAGGGACCCCCGGTGGTCAAGCGGGTGGCCCTGGTGCCTGAGCCCGAGGGCGGAACTACCGACCCTGATATCGCCGCTGCGGTTCGCACCGCCGGTCAGATCCTCGAAGACGCTGGGTACGAAGTTGAGGAGATTCAGCCACCAAAACTGGCCGAGGCATACCTTGGCTGGTCACTCGTCATGATGAGCGACCTCGCAGCCATGCGACCGGTCCTCGAGATGGCGCTCAGCGAGGAGTCGATGTCATTCCTGCTGTTCGGATCCGACGCGTTCGGCGATCCGACCGCTGAATCCATCAACCAGGCGCACCAACTCCGCCTCGAAGTGGCCATGGCGTGGGCGATGTTCCAAGAGCGATACCCGATCATCGTCGGGCCCACTTGGACCGAAAAGCCCTTCGAGCACGGCTTCGACATCATCGACTTCGACAGCGCCATGGCCGTGTTGAGCCAGATGCGTTTCATCCTTCCCCAGAACCTCCTCGGGATCCCCGCCGCGTGTATCCCAACCGGTGTGGCCGAGGGGTTGCCCATGGGTGTCCAAATCACCGGCCAACGCTTTCGTGAGGATGTCTGCCTCGACGTCGCTCAAGTACTTGAGGATGCTCTCGGAATTCTCACACCGATCAACCCTCGCTAACCGCCGCTCCTCGAGAAGTGCCGATGGATCGTTTCGGTATCAAACGAGTGAGTCCCCGGTCCGCCGCTTCACGAGCAGCCGTTGACAAAGCCCGAACCACGTCGCTTCTCCCCAGCGAGAGTGACCCATTCTTGGCTCATCAGGATCGGGTGGCCTTCGTCGACACGGCCTCGTTCCTTGGAGGATGATGACTCGATGACGAACCCACCACCAAGCGTCCAGGACCTCACCGAAGGCCCCCGAGCTGGAATCTCGCGGCCCAAGCCCAAGGGGCGGCCGAATGTGTTGGCGATCGTGCTCGATGACACCGGTTTCGGTCAGCTGGGGTGCTTCGGGTCCACGATTCAGACGCCGAATATCGACCGCCTCGCCGCCGAGGGGCTTCGCTACAGCCGATTCCATGTGACTGCCATGTGTTCTCCCACCCGGGCCGCTTTTTTCACCGGTCGCAACGCCCACCACGTCGGCATGGGATTCGTGGCCGATGTCCCCCTCGACCACCCGGGCTACACCGCTCGTATTCCGTCAACCGCCGCGACCTTGGCCCGGGTGTTCACCGACGCCGGCTGGGCCACGCGAGCAGTCGGCAAGTGGCACCTCGTCCCGCGCTACGAGCGATCGGATGCCGGTCCGTTCGAGTCGTGGCCTCTCGGGCTCGGCTTTGAGCGCTACTACGGCTTCCTTCAGGGTGATACCAGCCAGTGGCATCCAAACCTCGTAGAAGACAACCATTACCTTGAGGCACCTGAGCAGCGACCAGACGGCTACCACCTGACCGAAGACCTTGTGGATCGCGCCCTCCGCGACATTGTGAGCGTCCGTCAGGCGGCACCAGGGAAGCCAACCTTCACCTATCTCGCCCTCGGCGCGATGCACGCGCCGCACCATGTCGCTCCGGAGTGGGTGGAGTCCTATCGAGGAGCGTTCGACGGTGGCTGGGATGCATGGCGCGACGAGGTCATGGCTCGTCAGATCGAACTCGGACTCGTCCCTGAGGGCACCAAGGCGACCCCTCGGCCCTCCTGGGTCGACGAGTGGGCCTCACTAAGCCCTGAGGAACAAGCAATGCACGCCCGCCAGCAAGAAGTCTTCGCTGGCTTTCTCAGTCACACCGATGCCCAGATCGGACGGCTGCTCGACGAGCTCCGCCATCGAGGACTCCTCGACGACACAATCGTGATGCTCTTCTCGGATAACGGCGCGAGCGCTGAAGGTGGCCGTCTCGGAAGCGTGAACGAGCACCGGTTCACCGCTCGGGTGCGAGAGGACCTCAATGACAACATCGCGGCCCTCGATGAATGGGGCGGGCCAAGCACGTATAACCACTATTCATGGGGCTGGGCCTGGGCCGGCAACGCTCCGTTCAATCTCTGGAAGCGGTTCACCTGGCTCGGCGGTACTCGGACTCCTCTGATCATCCGCTACCCAGGCGCTATTGCTGATCCGGGCGCTGTTCGTACGCAGGTGACCCATGTCGTGGACCTCGCCCCCACGCTGCTTGAGCTCGCCGGCTTGGAAGCACCCCATGTCGTCGATGGTGTCGATCAGATGCCGCTCGATGGGGCGAGTCTGGTTCCCACGTTGAACGATGCGGCCGCTCCGAGTCCTCGAACCACCCAGTACTTCGAGCTCCTCGGATCTCGCTCCGTGATCCATGACGGCTGGAAGGCCACCACGAACCACGTCCCCGAGGGCTTGCTGGACGAGGAGGAACTCCTCGAAGGAAGTCGGGACTTCGCTCAAGATCGATGGTCGTTGTTCGACCTCGATAGCGATTTCGCCGAGGCAACCGATGTCGCTGACGAGAACCCTGACGTGGTTGCAACCCTCGAGGCTGTCTGGTTCGACGAAGCACAGCGCAATCATGTCCTCCCACTCTTCGACACCTTGACCTCCCGATTCGGGGCCTTGATCGGCCCTCGCTGGCCGGCAGGCCAGCGAGTCGAATACACCCCGGCTGGCGGGTCCGTGTTTGACGAGGTCCTCCCACTCCTTTTCGGAGGTTTTGCCCTGACCGCCTCAGTCGACGGTGTCCGTGGTGACGGCGTGGTCTGCGCTCTGGGCGATCTCCATGGCGGGTTTGCCCTGTTCATCGACCAGGGATGCTTGGTCTTCACGCTCGCTGCTCCGGAGGGAACGACCGAGCTTCGTTCGCCGATGCAGCTGAGCGCAGAGGCTCGTCACCTCGGCGTTGCGTATTCAACTACCGACGGTGGGACCTTCGCACTGGTTGTCGACGGCGTCGTGGTCGCCACCGCACTCCACGACGGTCCGATCCCCGTCGCTTTCCAACATGGAGGCTCCCACCTGCGCCTGGGCTTCGACGTCGATCTCGGCGTCTCTCCCCTCTACCGACCACCGGCGCGTCTCCCGGGTGCTGTCGAATCGGTGGTGATTGACGCCTCCTCTGATGCGGTGGCCTCGATCGGGGAACTCATCAGAACCGCCCTCCACGCCGACTAGGAATGGCGCCCTGCCGATAAGGTCCTGAGGTGTGAACCCCGCAGGGAGACTTCGAGAAGCCCGTCTTCTTGGTGAGCAAGCCACGGCTGACAGCATCGAGTGGATCTCCCGGAATGCATCAGAGCGGATCCGGGGATCAATGGGTCTCGATGGCGAGCCCCCGCCAGCATGCGATGACGCTGACGAGGCATATATGGCTCCGGGTTCAGTCGCTCGACGCCTTCACGCCGATCTGCCCTCGATGCTCATCGGTGGACTCTCCTCGCTCCTCCTCCAGTCCCTTCACCCGCTTGCCATGGCGGGTGTGGCTCAGCATTCTCGCTACCGCGAGGACCCCCTAGGGCGCCTCGAACGAACGGCGACCTTTGTCGGCACCACCACGTTCCGATCAAAGGACGAGGCGGCGGCGATCATCAAGCGGGTGCGCCACATCCATGCCTCAGTGGAAGGGACCGCACCTGACGGACGCCGATACCGAGCCTCAGACCCCGATCTGCTCGCATGGGTCCACGTCGCCGAGGTTCGGAGCTTCCTCGCAGCGTCGATTGCCTTCGGGCCCACACGTTGGAGCGCCGATGAACAGGACGCTTACGTCGCTCAGATGGCCTCGGTCGCCATAGACCTTGGCGCCGTCGATGTTCCGAGGAGTGTCGCTGCGATTGATCGATTTCTCGACGACGTCCGACCCGAACTGTGCCTGACCGACGAGGCTCGTGACGTTCGACGATTCGTGATGCTCGGCGTAAGACGCCTCCCGCACGAGATGGCGGCGTACAGCATCCTGGTCGCCGCCGCCCAAGCCACACTTCCCGGCTGGGCCCGCTCGATGCTGCGGCTTCCCTCAGTCCCCGGGGTTGATCTCATGGCCATTCGACCGGCTGCCAAGGTTCTTTCCCGTGCAATCCGCCTCGTCGTTCCGACGCCCTGACCTCAGGTGGCGATGGTCAGCCCGCCGTCGACGGCAATGACTTGGCCGGTGACGTAGCGAGATTCAGCAAGGTCAACGATGACCTCGGCGATGTCCTCGGGGGTGGCGGAACGCTTGAGGGGTGCAATTTGATTGACAAAGGCACGAACCACGTCCCAGTCCTGGGTCCACGGAGTATCCACGAGGCCCGGCGCCACAGCGTTGACTCGGATCTCAGGGCCCAGCACCTTGGCCAGGAGCACCGTCTGATGATTCAGAGCGGCCTTTGAAGCGGCGTAGGGAATCGAGCTCCCGGTTGGCCGGATTCCGGCGATTGATGAGACGTTGACCACTGAGCCTTTAGTGGCCCGCAGCGCGTCAACGGCGGCGACGGTGACCGCCCACGTGCCGAACACGTTGACCTCAAAGATCCGTCGCCACACCGCGAGATCGGCTGCGTGAATATCGGGG
>JBAXAR010000127.1:0-5404 GCA_037142475.1 Actinomycetes bacterium | reverse complement strand
GGGCATGGCCGACTACGAGGTCATGACCTCCGAGAGCCAGGAGCGCATGCTGGCGATCGTGACACCGGAGGCACTCGCTCAGGTCGAAGCGCTCTGCGCTCGCTGGGAAGTTCGTGCCGCCGTTATTGGTCGGGTCACTGAGCCCGATTTCGACGCCGATGGTGAACCGGTGGGGATCCTGAGGATTCGCGACGGGGTCGACACCGAGGTCCTCGCAGAGGTTCCGGCGGCCTCGCTGGCCGATGAGGCACCGCTCTACAACCGTCCGTTGGCGGAGCCAGCCGATCGTGCCAGCCGACTCGCCGACGACCCGACCGACGATGCTCGCACCATTGATGTGGGGGCAGCGCTCTTGAGCCTGCTGACCGATCCGGCCCTCGTCTATCAGCAGTATGACCACCAGCTCTTTTTGAACACGGTCATCGGACCGGGAGCCGATGGGGCGCTGTTGCGCTTGGCCGGCCCGGGACTCCCGACCTCGTCGCGTGGCATGGCGCTGTCGACCGACTCGAATCCACGTTGGTGTGCGCTTGACCCTCGACGCGGCACGGCAGCAACTGTCGCCGAGGCGATGGCCAATGTGGCCTGCACCGGAGCGACGTCAGAGGCCGTCGTGAACTGCCTCAACTTTGGGAACCCCACGCACCCTGAGGTGATGTGGCAATTGTCGGAATCGGTCGACGGAATGAGCGAGGCCTGCACGGCCCTTGGCCTTCCGGTCATCGGTGGCAACGTGAGTCTCTACAACGAATCCGGTGGAGTCGACATCGACCCGACACCGGTGATCGGGATGCTCGGCTTGGTCGAGTCGCTGATCGCACGGCCGCCATCGGTGGCGTGGCATGAGGGTGAAACCGTCGTCCTCGTGGGTACTCGTGAGGCGACCGGTCCCTCGCCTCATCCTTTGGGCGGCAGCAAGTTGGCCGTTGAGGTCATGGGCCGACGTGGCGGGGTGCTCTTTGACCTTGACCTCGACGAGCATGCGCGAGCCTGCGGGCTTGTCTCCTCGCTGGTAGCGGCGCATGCAGCCGGCGAGGCCGGCGTGGTCGGGTCGGTCCACGATGTGGGCTCTGGCGGCATTGCCGTTGCGCTGGCCGAGATGGCCATTGCCGGTGGCGTGGGCGCCACCATCGGAGAGATCACCTCGGTGGCCGAGGCCTTCTGCGAACGACCCGGTCGATTTCTCATTGGCACTCGCGATCGTGCTGGCCTCGAAGCGGCGGCGGCGACGGCCGGTGTGGCGTGCGTGGTCCTTGGCGAGGTTGGCGGCCATCGCCTGATGCTCGGTGGACTGGCCGACCTTGACGTCGAGTCGCTCACCGGTCGCTCTCGGCGGGCGCTGGGTGACTCGCTGGAAGCTGCCGGCCAGGCAACAGGCAGCTAAAGCGCTGCGGCGAGCATCTCGTCGCGTCGGGCCTTGAGCTCGATGAGGGCGGAATCAGGGACCCGAAGTTGGCGTGAGGTGCCCTTGTGCTCCTTCACGCCGATACCGACATCGAGGTCGGGCTTGTTCTCGCCGTGGAAATCGGATCCTCCGGTGGCGACGAGTCCATGCTTCGATGTCAACCCCAGGAGCATCTCGATCTCCTCGGGGGAGTGGCGCGAGTAGTAGACCTCAGCGCCGATGACGCCGCTGGCGGCGAGGTCGGCGAAGACGTCGTCGAGGAAGTCGCGCTTGGCGCCAAGAGACCACCGCTCGACCGCCTCCTTGGCAGAGCAGAAGGTGATGATCGGGTGTGCCACGACAGTGACCGCCCCGGAGGCCAATGCCACCTCAGCGGCTTCGGCTGGCGTGACGTGCGCCTTGCGGACGTAGGCCGGCCCATCGTTGGCGAGCAAGGTGGTGAAGACGTCCTGGATGTCGAGGAAACTCCGCGGGAGGCCGTCGGCGAGTACCGGTTCATCACTGCCCGCTGGGTAGGCCTCGATGAGGGCTTGGGCGAACGATGGGCGGTTCGAGTGGCTGAGTGGCTTGCCCGAGATCTCCTCGATGCGCTCGATGGTGAGGCGGTCGTAGCCAAGGCTGTGGAGTTTCTCGACAAGGCGCAGATTTCGAGTGCCGCGGTCGTCCATGAGACCAGCGAGCTTGTCCTTGAAGGGCGACGGTCGATCATCGTGGGTGAAGTAGCCGAGGATGTGGGTGCTTCGCTCGACACCTTCAAAGGTGTGCAGGCAGGAGATCTCGCATCCAGGCACGAACTCGATGCCGTGGGCCTCGAGGGCAGATCGGTACTCGGCGTGACCGGCGGTGGTGTCGTGGTCGGTCAGCGCAGCCGCACTGAGGCCGGCACGAGCCACTCGTTCGGCGAGAACCTTCGGCTCGTCTGTGCCGTCCGAGCGTTGCGAGTGCATGTGGAGGTCGATCACGACCTCGACGGTATCGCTCTCCGGGGGGCCGTGAGACAGCCCCCCCGCCGATGTGCGATTCTTGAGGGGCGATGACCAGGGTGACCCGACCGCTCCGACACCGTCCTTCGGCACCCGTCCACCTCCTCACAGGGATGGGCCGATGAAGGAGGCCTGTGGCGTCTTCGGAGTCTTCTCCCCTGGTGCTGAGGTTGCCCACCAGACCTATGACGGAATCTTTGCTCTCCAACATCGGGGCCAAGAGTCCGCTGGCATGGCGGTGGCTGACGGCGAGACGATCACCGTGGTCAAGGACACCGGTCTTGTAGCCAGTGTCTTCGACGACCGAACCCTCCATGGACTCTCCGGAACCCATGCCATCGGACACACTCGCTATTCCACCGCGGGGTCACAGCACTGGACGAGCGCTCAACCCGTCTACCGCCCGATGGGCCCGAGCGGTTTTGCCTTGGCCCACAACGGCAACTTGACCAATACCGCCGAACTCGCCGAACGAGTCGGTGTCCTTCCGGGCCTCGAGCTCACGGATTCTGACACCTTGGCGGAGCTCATCGCTCGGTCGTTCGAGGCTGACGCCACGTCAGATGGCTCGCTGGTTGACGCCTTGCTCACCGCACTGCCTCTCGTAGAGGGAGCGTTTTCGCTCACTCTCCTCGATGCGAACCATGTCTATGGAGTCCGTGACCCTCATGGATTCCGACCGCTGTGCCTTGGGCGCCTGGGGACAGAAGCCGATCCCGACGGTTGGGTCCTCGCTTCGGAATCACCGGCCCTTGACGTCATTGGGGCCACGTTCGTCCGCGAGATCGAGCCCGGCGAACTCGTTACCCTCGGACCTGACGGGGTGACCTCGCAGCGCTACGTCCCGAGAGAGGGGACTCCTCCCAGTCTCTGCATCTTCGAATTCGTCTATTTCGCCCGACCCGATAGTTTGCTGCGCGGCCGAGAGGTCCATGGCTCTCGTCGACGCATGGGCGAGCTCCTCGCCGACCAAGCGCCGGTGGACGCGGACATGGTGATGGGCGTTCCAGACTCGGGTATTCCGGCAGCGGAGGGCTTCGCCCTCGCTTCGGGCATCCCCTATGGCCAGGGCTTGGTGAAGAACCGCTACATCGGACGTACCTTTATCGATCCCGATCAAGCCAAGCGGGGCAAAGCGGTTCGACGCAAGCTGAACCCGCTGAGGGAAAACATCACCGGGAAGCGGCTCGTGGTCGTTGACGACTCGATCGTTCGAGGCACCACGACGAGGGCCCTGGTCAAGATGCTCCGCGAGGCGGGAGCGGCTGAGGTGCATCTCCGGATCTCCTCGCCGCCGTTCCAATGGCCCTGCTTCTATGGGATCGATACCCCGAATCGGGCCGAACTCCTCGCCGCCACCCACACCATCCCGGAGATCGTCGAGTTCCTTGGGTGTGACACCCTGAGCTACATCAGTCTCGAGAACCTCCGCTCGGCCATTGGCCTCAATGAGGGATTCTGTGATGCCTGTCTTTCGGGCAACTACCCGACGACTATCCCGATCGACAGCATCAGGACGAGGGTCCCCGCCGAGGCTCTACTCCACGAGGCTCCTGACGAACTCCAGCCGGCGCTTCCGGGGGTCTGACGTTATGACAGATGGAGCGACCTACGCCGCTGCCGGCGTCGACATTGCCGCTGGCGATGAAGCAGTCGAGCGAATCAAGGACGTGGTGGCGTCAACCACCCGACCTGGGGTCTTGGGTGGGATCGGTGGCTTCGGTGGGATGTTCGAACTCGATCTCGAGCGCTACCCCCATCCGGTCCTGGTGGCATCAACCGACGGCGTGGGCACCAAGCTCGAGGTTGCTCGGTTGGCGGGTCGCTACGACTCGGTGGGCATTGATCTTGTGGCGATGTGCGTTGATGATCTCGTCTGCATCGGGGCGGAGCCCCTCTTCCTTCTTGACTACATCGCCACCGGAGCCGTCGACCCTGACCGAATCGAAGAGGTGGTCTCCGGAATCGCCGAGGGATGCCGCCAGGCACGCTGTGCGCTGCTCGGTGGCGAGACCGCCGAGCATGGCGGCGTCATGGGGGTCGCCGATCTCGATCTTGCCGGTTTCTCGGTGGGCGTGGTTGAAAAGGGGACCCAGATTGGTCCTGATCAGGTCGTCGGCGGAGAGGTTCTGATCGGGATTCCTTCACCCGGACTCCGCTCGAATGGCTACACCCTGGCTCGCCATGTCCTGCTCGAGATCGCCGGTCTCAGTCTTGATGACCCTGCGTGGGATGGCGCCACCGAGACCTTGGCTGATGAGCTGCTGAGGCCGTCAGTGGTCTACGCCCCAGCCATTGTCGACGCGCTGCGTGACTGCCCCGGAGCGATTCACGCTTGCGCACACATCACCGGTGGCGGGATCGCCGGGAACCTCGTTCGGGCGCTTCCCGACGCCATGATGGCGATCGTCGACCGCTCCTTGATCCCCGTTCCGAGGATCTTCGACGAGATCGCCCGCCTCGGTCCCGTTGAGGCGAGCGAGATGGACCGGGTTTTCAATCTGGGTGTCGGGATGATCGTGGCTGTTGATCCTGCATCGGCCGATCACGTTCTTGCTTCTCTAGTGGGATCCGGTCACCGTGCCGCGCGGATTGGAACGATCGAGGTAGGAGAAGCGGGAGCTCCAGAGGTGATCATCCGATGAACGAACGTGACCCCACTCGCGAGGCCCTGCGGGCCCACCTGCTCGCCCACTCGGTGAGGACCGGAGACTTCACCCTCAAGTCGGGGAAGAAGTCGACCTGGTTCATTGATTCAAAGCAGACCATCTGTCGACCCGAGGCGATGCTGCTCGTCGCTCGGAGCATCATCGCGCTGCTTCCGGATGATGCCACGGCCATCGGTGGTCTCACCATGGGCGCGGATCCAGTGGCATTCATCGCCGCCGGGGTCGCCGCCACTGAGGGTCGGCCTCTCAAGGCCTTCAGTGTCCGTAAAGAGGCGAAGGACCATGGCGGTGGTGGCCGGATCGCTGGCGCCCTCGATCCTGGTGATCGCGTGGTTATCACCGAGGAC
>JBAXAR010000126.1:0-5413 GCA_037142475.1 Actinomycetes bacterium | reverse complement strand
GCGTTCGGATCAGCAAGCAGCACCGAGGACTCCGGACCATGAGGCCCTGGCGGGAGCGCGACAAGAGCGTTGGATTCAGAGCGAGTCACGGCCGCACCCACTGGACCATCGGAGCAAACATCGGGCTCCAGGCAATCGTTCCGGCCGCGTCGATCCACAGAGCGGCCACGTCACCCCGGTCGCAGTGTGAGGCGATGGCGTCGGCGCCGGCCAGAAACGCCACTTTGGCGTCGACTTCGGCAGTCATACAGGTCGAGGCCACCACGGTCACCGAGGCAAGGCCCTCGCCCCCCGGCCGGCCAGTGGCAGGGTCGATGAGGTGATGGACGACGTCACCCGAGTTCTTCCAGCGGCGCACCATGGTCGAAGACGTGGCGTAGCCGCCGGCGTCAGTAGTGAAGACCGCCACCGGATCGGAGCCACCGTGCGGGTCTTCAATGCCGATCATCCATGGTTGGTCCATTTCTCCTCGACCACCGAACCTCCCGTCACCGCCGATATCGATCAATCCGGCCTGTCCATCGGGGCACAGTGTGCCGAATGCGCGATCGACCGCCACTCCCTTGCCGATCCCACCGAGATCGATCCGAGCCCCACCGAGTTCAATTGCTCTCTCGGACACATTGAGAGCCGGCTCCCAGCGCAGCGTCGACCAGTCCCTCGGCTCTTCGGACGCCGCTGTGGTCTCGAAGTCACGCTCGATGATCTCGGCGAAGGATCGGTCGTAGCCAAGGTGTTCAAGATCGACGAGGACTCGGGGATCGAAGCGACCCTTCGTTCGCTGGTGCTCGGCGACGGCAGCCTCAATGGTGGAAAACAACGCTGGATCGACACCCTTGTCCGCCCCCAAAGCGTTCAGCTGCGACAAGGCGCTGTGTGGATCAAAACGGTTGCAGGCTCTCTCAATCGCCCGGATCTCTTCCAATGCCAGTTGCGCCAGTGAGGTTCGCCGGGACTCGAGTCCGTTGGCGCCGCTCACGATCAGGACATCCGATGCCATCGCGCGATCGGTGAGGACCGTCGAGGGGGCTTCAGTGAGCACCAGAGGCTCCGCTGACAACAGCGACCGGAGGAGGAGCGACCGGCGGCGTGGTGACCGGCGTGGCCGCCACCGGGACCGGAGGGGCTGGGCTTGGTGCCGCCGACTGCCCTGAGGGACCGGGGGGGCTGGTCGGGACGGACGAGTAGGTGACTCGACTGTTCGCCACCGGTGAGGAGCCAGCTGTTCCCTGGCCGGCTGGGGCGCCAAGTGCCAGGGACGAACTGGCCACCGTTTGTGGGGCATTCTGGCCGTCAGGCTGACTGAGCGATGCTCGGTCGGCAGCAATCGACGCCTTGAGGCGAGCAATCACGGTCGACGGCGACTCAGACGACGATGCCGGCGATGCCGGCGATGCCGGAGCAGCGGTCGTGCCGGGAGGCGTGAGACCTTGGGCTGCCCATGCCAGTGAGGCAGTGGTGATTCCGGCGATCGCCACCGCGGTGAACAGGCTCGGAGACGCTGAAGGACGGCGGCGGCGGTCAGTCATCGCCCTGCTCCTGCTCGCTCTGGTCATCATCGGCCGATTGATGGTCATCGCTCCACTGTTCCTGAGGCACAGTCGTCGGTGGAGGGGTGGGTGGAGTGGTCTCCGTGGTGGTCGGCGTGGTCACGACATCTGCGGGAGACGCCGTGCTGCGTGCTGCTTGATAGACCCGGGATCCGGTGGTCGAGGAGTCTGACGTCCAGGCACCCGACGCATCGATTGTTGGAGTTGCCGAACTCCCCCTCTTCTCAGTCCCCGCCGACGAAGCATCGAGAGAAGCGCCGTTCGATGAGGCTGCCACTGCTCGATCAGCCAGTTGGCGGTCAAGTCGGTGCTTGGTGTCCTTGAGCGATGCAATCTTCGCGGACACCGAATGGTCCGTTCCCCCTGAGTTAGTGGTGGGTGACGCCGGAACGCTGGCGGATGCCGAGATTGCACCGACTGTCACGCAGGCCGCAGCCGTGGCTCCGATCCCCCAAGAAATCAACTGGTTCATCGTTTCGCTCCTTCATCAACGTGGTGATGAAGTCACTGTGGGCCCTGGAGATGAGGCCTTGATGAACATTCGATGAGAAATTTCTCATCGAGCACCTTCGACGGAGCGACTCAGCCCCCGAGGTAGCTGGACTCAAGGAGGTGGCGGCTGGCCTCAAGCTCGGCGGCCGTGCCCTCAAGAGCGAGAGTCCCATGGGACAACACATAGGCGCGGTCTGCCACCTCAAGCGCCATCTGGACGTGCTGCTCGACGAGCAGCACGCCACAGCCGGTGTCGTCGGCGATCGATCGGACGATGGGCAGGAGCCGCTCGACGATCACCGGAGCCAGACCAAGCGACATCTCATCAATCATCAAGAGCTTCGGGCTACTGGCCAGAGCCCGTCCCAGGGCCAACATCTGCTGCTCGCCCCCTGAGAGCAAGCCCGCCTGACGGTCCATGAGCTCCTCAAGTGCCGGGAAGTACCGAAGTGGCGTCGCCAGATCCACTTTGCCGCCCCGGTTTCCCAGACGAAGGTTGTCCTTGACGGTCAATGAGAAGAAAAGGGAGCGGTCTTCGGTGACATGTGAGACCCCCATGCGAGCAATCTGGTGGGGTGCCTTCCCAATGATCGAGTTGCCGTGGATCCGAATGTCGCCGCCGAGGATCGGCTCAAGGGCGCTGGTGGTGATCAGCGTGGTGGTCTTGCCAGCCCCATTGGGTCCGAGAAGGGCCACGACCTCGCCGGGCGCCACCACAAGGTCGAGCCCCCGAACAACGGGGATGCCGTTGTAGCCGGCATCGAGGTTCTGGATCTCGAGGAGTGGCTCAGCCATCAGTGCCTTCTTCGGGTGCGGCAGTCGGCGCAGCGCCAGAAATAACCGGAGTGTTCTCGCCAGTCTCGCCCTCGGCGTTGTCGCCGTGTCGCGCTCCGAGATAGGCGCTGATCACCTTCTTGTCGGCCCGGATTTCGGCGGGCGTCCCCTCCGCGATCAGTTGGCCGAAGTCGAGAACGTAGAGGTAGTCACAGATCGTCAGGACCAGACCCATGTCATGGTCGATCAGGAGCACTGAAAGGCCACCATCGACCAAGTGGCGAATTCTTTTGCCGAGCGCCTGGCTCTCCTCGGTGTCGAGGCCCGCTGCCGGCTCGTCCATGCAGAGGATCTTCGGTCGAGCAGCAAGGGCCCGAGCGACTCCCACCAGCTTGCGCTGACCGTGGGAGAGCTCTGTCGGGAGCAGGCTGGCTGCCCCCTCGAGGTCAAGGGATCGCAGAATAGCGAGGAGCTCCGCGACGTCATCGTTCCGAGGGGCGAAGAGGTCTCGCACGAATCCCCGGAAGGTCAGACGCTCGGAAGCCACCTGAAGGTTCTCGAGCACCGTGAGGTCATCGAACAGCTCCGAACTCTGCCAGGTACGGCCGAGTCCTGTCCGGGCGCGCTGGGTTGAGGAGAGTTCGCCGATCTCCGCACCATCGAACGAGACGCTCCCGCCGGCGGGCACGAATCCGGTAATGGCGTCGATCGTCGTGGTCTTTCCTGCCCCGTTCGGACCGATGAGGCCAACCAGCTGTCCCGGCTGGACCGCAAGGTTGAGGGCGTCAACCGCCCGCTTTCCCCCGAAGGTCACGCTCATCGTACTTGTCTGAAGGAGTGCCATCAGACGCCTACCTCCACGGACTCTACGGGTGTGGGTGCAACCGGCAGTGCCGAGGACAACGCCTTGCGCCGCTGGATCATATGGGCACCGTCTCGAATGGCACCCGCAACGCCCCTGGGATTAAAGATCGCCATAGCGATAAGCCCGATACCAGCGATGAGCAGGGTGTACTCGTCGGAAATGTGGAGCCATGAGGTCATGATGGCGGTCAGCACACCGCCAGAGACAATGATGCCTCCGACGATTGCTCCGGAGACTGAGGAGATCCCGCCGAGATACGCAAAGGCCAAGAAGAGCATCGACGGGATGGCTCCGAAATAGCCCGCCGTGACGGAGCCAAACCGATATCCCGAAAGCGCTCCTCCGATACCAGCGACGAACGCCGCAATGCCAAAGGCCAGCACCTTGGTGCCGGAGACCGATACTCCCGCCGCCGCTGCCGCTCGCTCATTGGCTCGAACCGCCAGCATGTGTCGCCCGGTCCGAGATCGTCTGATGTTGACCACCGCGAGGGCCAAGATCACCACCACGATCACGCAGAAGACCCCGAACCACGGGTTCGGGAGAAGGCCCTTGCTGCCTCCGAAGAGTTTCGACCACGTATCGTTCGGGCCAAACTTGAGACCGAAGATCCGAGGAGGCGCGACCGAGGCGCCATTCACACCAGACCATGCCGGGTTGGCGAAGATGAGGTTCTGGATCGTCACCGCAGCGGCAAAGGTAACAACCGCCAGGTTCACTCCCCTCACCCGCAGTGCTGGGATCCCAGCGAGCAGACCAACCACCACCGCAGCGGCCGCTCCGAGCAGAGGGCCAATCGGGAAGGGAATGTGGTGCATATCGGCGACCTTCGACAGGGTGAAGCCGCTGATGCCGGCGAGGGCCATCTGCATCAGGGAGATTTGGCCGACGTACCCCGTGAGCACAACCAGCGAAAGACAGATGATGGCTCCAACAGCCGAGTTCACGATTGCCAGGCGCCAGTTGGGTGACACGACAAAGAGCAGCACGATCGAGGCTGCCCCCAGCACAAGCGCCGAGGGAATCGGTCGCTTGGCCCTCGGGGCAAAGGGGAGTTTGATCGTCTCGATGGATCCCCGTGTCGGCAGACTCTTCCCCCGAAGCACGAGGACCACAATGATGATGATGAAGGGAAGGGCGTTCGTGAGCCCGGGGATGGCGGATCCGCTGGCCTTGGGGAACCAGTCCTTGTTTGAGACCAGCTGGATCCACGAGGTCAGCATGCCGATCCCGAGTCCTGCAGCGAGCGTCACCGTGAAGGAGTTGAACCGGGCGAGAAGAGCCGCAGCCAATGCCGGCACGATCAACAGCGTGATCGTGATCGGGTCGATCGATTGGTTGATGGGGGCGGCCAGGATGCCAAAGAAGCCCGCGAGAACCGTCGAGGCCACCCAGTTGACCCCGGCGAGACAGTCAGGCGAGTAGCCCAGAACGATGGCACCCTTCTCGTTCTCTGAGGCCGCCCTGGTAGCCAGGCCGAAGCGTGAGAACCGGAAGATTGCCCAGAGGCCTGCGGTCACAATGATGACAATGAGGACCAGGAAGAGTTGATCTGCTGGCAGCGACACGCCGCGAGGAAGATGCACCGGCGTCGAAGGCAGGATCGGGGCTACTGCCTTCGCCGACGAAGTGAAGCGAAGAACGACGACGGCTTGCATCACGATGAACAGGCCGACAGAGGCAACGACTCGGGCGAGGACCGGTGCCTTGCGGAGTGGTCGGAAAATGAGGA
>JBAXAR010000125.1:0-5428 GCA_037142475.1 Actinomycetes bacterium | reverse complement strand
TCAGCCTCGTGGTCCTCGGGCTGTGTGTGGCCACCGTGCCTGTCGCTGGCCGAACCATCGATGAATGGGTCCCCTCGCTGGTGGCTCATGTTCGTCGGCGGGGGACCCGAACCATGCTCCGCCTCGAGGTGGTTGATGCTGAGCTACTCGGTGGTCGAGAGGGTGTGGGGGTGGCGCTGCAGCCCACCGGATCGATCAGCGTCACGATGGCGCTTGAGAGCACCGGGATTTCACTGCTCGATCCCAACCGCCGGGATCAGCGTGTGGCGGGCCTCATCGCTGCTCTGGGCGCCCTCGCCCGCGAAGGCTCGGTCGTGGATCGGATCGGCTGGAGTGCATCGTGTGTTGTCGATTGGGGTGCTGAACTCTCGGCTGATCTCCGTCGTCGAGGAGCGGGCGGCGAGGAGGCGGCGATCGAGATGTATCGGACGCTCCTCGCTGATGTCGCCTCGCAGGGCCTTTCCCGACGCGTCCATCTGACCCTGAGGACCTCCCCGGGGGTCCGCCGACCCGGCGGGGCCATCGAGGCGCTGCTCGCTGAGGCGGCACTGGTCTCTCAGGCGCTCGAAGACGCGGGGCATCGTCCGTGTCGGCTTCTTAGCGCCACTGACCTTGTCGACGCGATTGCCACCGAACTCGGGGGAGAGGTCACGGCTGAGACAGATCCTGGCGGGCGGGCTGGAGCCAAGACCGCCATGTCGCCTCACCGTCCCACCGCGGTCGGCTGCCGGTTCCTGGTCGTCGCCTCGGGAACAGCTCGGCTGGGTTCGATCGAGACAGCGGGTCGGCACACGGCGACATGGTGGGTGGCGCAGTGGCCCCGCACCGAGGTCACCGCCGAGCTTCTGGCTCCGGTGCTGCTCGGCCACGAAGGCCATTCGATGTCGGTCGTCATCGAGCCGGTCCCACCGAGCATCGCGATGCGGCGGGCGGCATCAGCTCGCACTTCGGGAGCGGCCGATACCGAGATTCGACGCCGAGGAGGATTTCTCTCCGACCGTCGTCGCGATGCGGAGGCGGCCCATCTCGAGACCAGAGAGGCGGAGTTGGTCGACGGCCACGGGTCACTCCGCTTCGCCGGCTTCCTGGCGACGTCGGCCCACAGCGCCGAGGCGCTGGCCGAGCGAGCGGCCGAGACCGAACTCGCTGCCGCACAGTCCCGTCTCGAAGTCCGCAGGCTCGTTGGCGACCACGGCCGAGGACTCCTCGCCACGCTGCCACTGGCCATGGGGCTTCCATGAGGTGGCGTGATCCGACCGCACCGGCAACGGTCGCCGCCCATGAGACCACCACACGTCATGCCGGTGCGCTCTATCCCCTTCTCCATGATGTGGGTCACGGCACTGCGGGGGTCTGGATTGGCCTTGATCTCCTCGGGGGCTTCTTCTCCTACGACCCCTTCGAGCTCTATGGATCCGGCGTGCTGAGCAACCCCAACGCCGTGGTGTTCGGCCAGATCGGTCGAGGCAAGAGCGCACTGATCAAGACCTACCTCCTGCGCCAGATGGCCTTTGGGCGCCAGGCCTTCGTGGTCGACCCCAAGGGGGAGTACGCGGCACTCGCCGCTGCCGTGGGCCAGGAGGCCCTCGCCCTTCGGCCGGGTGGCCCCCTTCGGCTCAACCCGCTTGACCTGGTGGGTGCTGACGGCGAGGAGGCCTCTGCCCGGCGGCTTCAGCTGCTCGATTCTCTGGCTGCCTCCAGCATGGGTCGGGACCTCACGCCCCGGGAGCGGGCGGCGATTGATGTGGGGCTCGCTTCAGTGCTCGCCGAGGGCGTGACTCCCACCATCCCGGCGGTCCTCGACGCCATGCTGTCGCCGACTCTCGAGGCTGCTCGAGCGGTGCGCTCGAGTGTCACTGTCCTGGCCGAAGAGGGCCGAGACGTGGCCCTCGAGCTGCGTCGGCTGGTCCACGGAGACCTCCGAGGGATGTTCGACGCCGAGACGTCCCCGTCGTTGGCGGTCGACGGACCCTTGGTCGTCCTTGACCTCTCTGCCCTCTACGGTTCGCCGGCGCTGGGGGTTCTCATGGTCTGTGCCACGGCGTGGCTCCAGGGGGTGATCCAGCATCGCTCCCGCAATGGACGCCAAGTCCTCTTGGTCGTCGACGAGGCATGGGCGATTCTGCGTGACGTGGCGGTCGCTCGCTGGCTCCAGGCCACCTGGAAACTCTCGAGGGCCTGGGGGGTGGCCAATGTCGCCGTGCTCCACCGAGTCTCCGATCTTGATGGCGTGGGATCAGTGGGCTCAGAGCAGCGCAGCCTCGCTCTTGGCTTGCTCGCCGACTCGGAGACTCGCATCATTTATGCCCAGCCCCCCGGCGAACTCGAGGCGGCCGCTGAAATCCTGAGCCTCTCGCCGGCGGAGATCGAAGTGCTGGGTCGCCTCGGTCGAGGAGTCGCCCTGTGGAAGATGGGGACCCATGCCTCTCTGGTTCGCCACGTTGTCGGCGCCAGCGAGCGCAGCCTCATCGACACCGACGCCGCCATGCGGGCACCGTGATCAGGGTCATGGCTGTGGCGCTGGGCCTTGGGGGGCTCGCATGCATCGGATTCGGATCTCGTGGGCCAGGAGGACGTCGCCGCCATCGAGAGGCCGCCTTTGCCACCCGAGCTGGCCTTGGCTCGTTGGTAGTGCGCCGCGGAGCGCCGGATCGACTTCCCCTCGGCCGACTGGCTTCCGTGAGGTGGCGACCGACACGGACTCGGCTGGCGGCGCCCGCCGGTGACTCAGTCCTCATTATCGGGCCCACCAGATCGGGCAAGACCTCATCGCTGGTGCTTCCTGCTCTGCTGTCGTGGGAGGGGCCGGTCCTCGCCGCCAGCGTCAAGGACGATCTTGTCCGAGGCGCGGGCGCCTGGCGTCGCAGCCAAGGAGAGGTGACCGTCCTTGACCCTTCGTCAGACCACGGGTCATTGAGCACCCGCTTCGATCCGGTTCCACTCTCGTCGACCTTTCATGACGCTCGGCGCTTGGCTGCCGAGCTGGTCGGGTCCAGTGCCGTTGGGCTGCCAGGTGCTTCATCGGAGTCGGCTTTCTGGGCACAGCTGGCGTCGAAGCACTTGGCCGTCTTGCTCCATGGGGCGCATCTCGACGGAGGGGACCTCGAGACCGTGGCTCGCTGGGTCGATCTTCGAGATGAGCGATCGCCGTCTGCGGTGCTCGACGCCGCCGGTGACCCGAGAGCCATCGAAGCGTGGGCGGCGGCGATGGCCCGGGACGAGCGTCAGCTTGGTTCGGTCTACGCCACCATCGAGTCAATCCTTGACCCACTTCTGGTCAGCGACGGCCGAGCCTCGAGCAACGGCGTGGCTTCGACGATCGATCCGGTCTCGCTGCTCACGGGATCTGGGACGCTGTTCTTGGCCGCTCCGGCTCACGATCAGCGTCGCTTCCGACCGGTTTTCACGGCGGTCACCACAGAGATCCTGACGGCGGCCTTCACGCTTGCTCGAGCACAGGGTGGTCGCCTGCGACGACCCCTGCTCGTGATGCTCGATGAAGCGGCGGCCATCGCCCCGCTGGCTGAGCTCGACGTGGTGGCGGCCACCTGTGCGAGTCATGGGATCACCTTGGTGACCTGCTTTCAGGACATCGCCCAGATCAGGGCTCGCTACGGCGAGAGGACAGCGACGGTGATCAACAACCACCGCACCCGGGTGTTCCTCGCCGGCCTTGCTGATCCGGCGGCCTCGGAAATCCTTGGCTCGCTCGCCGGATCGGCGACTGAACGCCCCGGGACCCTCCGGCGGGGCGACTCGGGACCTCTCGAGCGCCGACCACTCATTGAGGCCCATGAATTGAGGAGTCAGCGACCCCACACGGCGTTGGTGGTGAGTGGTCGGCTGCCAGTGACCCGGGTGGTGCTCGAGGCGCATCACCAGCACCCTGTGGTGGCAGCACGAGGCCCTCGGGACCGCGACGTCGATCGCCGAGAATCGAATGGGCCCTCACGATGGCGATGGCCACGGTGGGTACGCTGTGATTCGTGATCACCTACGACGCCACAGACCCCCGGTGGTCGACTGATCCGACCCCGCTCTTCGAGCAGATCCGAGCCGAGAACCCTATTCATCTGACGCAGCACAACTTCTGGGCGCTGTCTCGCCACGACGATTGTCTTCAGATCCTGCGCGACCGTCGATCCTCGTCAGACGCCCTCAAGCAAAACCCCGACCACGCCCCACGCGGCATGCGAGACCAGCGTGACCGTGATGCCGGGGTGGCGGCCGTGGTCGGTGACCCCAGCGAGGATGCTCGCCCGTTCCTGTTTCGTGATCCTCCCGATCACACTCGCCTCAGGGGCCTCGTGGCGAAGGCCTTCACGCCCCGCATGGTGAGTGAACTGACTCCCTTTATTGAGCAGCGGGTCGAGGCAATGATCGAGACCAGCCTTGAGTCTGGGGTCGTCGACCTTCAAGAGTCGCTCTGCTACCCGCTCCCGATGGTGGTGATCTGCGAGATGCTGGGCATCCCTGAGTCCGACCATGAACGCTTCAGCATCTGGTCTGAGGCCCTTGCTCGAGGACTCGATCCTGATTTTTTGCTCCCGGTCGAGGCTGTCAAGACCCGTGATGCCGCTATCGGTGAGTTCGCCATGTATTTCTTCGAGCTCATGGCAGATCGTCGTCGTAATCCCGGTGACGATCTGCTCTCGGCTCTCGCCGCCGTCGAGGACGGAGGCGAGACTCTGACTGAGGCCGAGATGCTGTCAACGTGCATCCTGCTCCTCGTGGCGGGCCATGAGACCACCGTGAACCTGCTCACAGGAAGTGTCATCGCCCTGAGCCGGGATCGTGATGCGCAGGAGCGCCTGCGAACTGACCCGTCATTGTTCCGCACGGCGATTGACGAGCTGATGCGTGTGGTCTCGCCGGTCCAGGTGACCGGACGCACCCTGCTCGACGATGTGACCATCGACGACGTGACCATGCCGGCTGGGTCCTTCGCCATGTTGCTGGTCGCCGGAGCAAACCGTGACCCATCGGTGTTCGCCGATCCCAATCGCCTCATCCTCGATCGGGAGCCGAATCCTCATCTGGGCTTCGGCTTCGGTCTCCATCACTGCCTTGGTGCGCCTCTGGCCCGCCTCGAGGCCCGCATCACCCTTGCGGCGCTGTTGAAGCGGACCACGGACTTCGAGGTTGTCGGAGACGTTGTCTACCGGCCCAACATCGTGCTCCGTGGTGTCACTGAGTTGTCGGTGTCGCTTACCTCCGTCTGAGATCCCACTCGTCGTCTTGCGTGGGGCCCGTGTGGGAAATGATGAATGAGACATCGGTCGTTGCCGCTATGGTTTTGACGTTGCAGGACCCCTTCCTGAAACCTTTCCTGAGGAGCATTTGATGGCACGGACACCTCTCTCTCGATTCGCAGTGCTCAGCATCGCTGGATCCCTTTCGGCCGGAATGGCCGTGCTACCGAGCACTC
>JBAXAR010000124.1:0-5428 GCA_037142475.1 Actinomycetes bacterium | reverse complement strand
CATCTACGCCTATCTCCGCACACTTCCAGTGGTCGAGAAAGCGCTCCCTCGGACACAGCCTGTCCGGCGGCGTCGTGATGGCAAGGTACGACTCGGACAAGGAACTCCAGAGACCGAGGTGGCCAGCCTTAGGCCAGCAGGCTCTGCTTCGCCCGATGCCTGAGCTCTCTCACGATGAACGGTGCTGCACGGCGGCCATCCGCCGCATCGTTCACGCTCCGGCGTCGAAACACACCACCCGTCCGGGGTTGACGGCGGTGGAGGACTCGATCAGGTAGTTGGTGCTCTCACGCGGGCATCCCGCCTGGGAGTCCGCAGTGGCGGCGGCCTTCACGTCAAAGCGCTCGGCGTTTGAGTCAGTTTTTGGTCGATGCGCAGACCGTCGCCGGCCCAAGGTCGGCATAGAGTCACTGATCGGTACGCCTCACGAGTTCTCACCCTCAGTTGGGGTAGGGGAAGACCGCCTCGATCCTCGGCCCCTCCGAGGCCCAGAACACCTTGTACGGAGCGTGACCAGGCACGGCGTAGCGCAGGCGGATCCCCACGTCGGTCGTGATGGCCGCCGAATCGCGCTGTGCCAGTGCAGGGTTGTCCAAGATGAACTCACACACGGTGACGAGCGCGTTGTAGAGCTCGGTGTCGCCCGAAGCCTGCACTTGGTCGAGCTGCTCGTCGGCGACGGCGGAGTAGGACGGCTCCACCTAGACCCGACTGCGACGCGTGGTCGAGTGGGGCGACGCAGCGGCCCGGGCGAGCATCTCTTGGAGCTCGGGCGAGTTGTCGTACTCGTGCTGAGCGTCGCTCACGATGTGGGCCGGCTCGAGCAGGATGCTTCCGTCAGCGTTCTCTCGGGCCAAGAAGCGCTCGTTGGCGTGCCCGGGCAGCACGACCCGACTCCGGCTGTCAGTCTCTACCAGTTGTGATCCCATGATCCTCCTCTACCCCCCACTGTACCGAACTAGCCCACAGTGGGCAAGTGGGAAAATGGGGTTGTCTCGGAGAGACTGTTCGCCACACATCGGCTTGCATTCGCCGGCGCCCGGCTTCTGGCCTCTGTGCTGGGGTTTCATCCACCTCCGACAGGCCAAGCCCAACCTCAGTCACACCCCCATTCGGCCGACTCACCTCAAATCAACCAAAAACTGACTCAAACGCCGAGTGCTCACGTCATGGGGTCCCGAGCAACTCACTACGCCGGTGATCGAGTCTCCGCTGATGCTCAGGCAGTTCCCCACCGTGTATGGGTCTTCGACCGGGGACGTGTCGGGAGGAGGAGCAGCGTCATAGCCGGGTGACGAGGCGGCCGCCGGTGCCGACGATGGAGCAGAAGCAGCTGAGCCAGCTTGTGGCGTGTTTCGTCCGATGATGATCGCCACGACGATGGCCATCGCAACGACGGCAACCCAGATCCCCGATCGTGCCAGGAGTGGGCGGCCGACCGGCATCGAACTCCGCAACGGGGTGTTGTAGCGGTGGTCATTGTTTGTCGGAAGCGGCAGAGTTCGGAGGTCGATGTACGCGCCGATGTTGGCGAGGATCGAGCCGATATTGGTGAAGAACGAGATGATTCCCCACCAGCCTGTGATCATCGTGCGGTTCTGGACCACCCGAAACATGGCGATCCCACAGTGGCGGCAGAAGGGACCGGCAATCTGAGACCGTTGCCGAACAAAGATCATCCCGACTTCGCTTCTCAAAATGACGTCGGCGACCGGTTCTTGGCCGCAGATCATGCAGACGTGGCCCGGTGGGGGTCGAGGGGTCGGAGGTTGTCGAGGTTGGGGGCTGGGTCGGAAAAGTGATTGGTCGTAGGCCGCTCGCTGCACAGGGTCGGAAAGCACCTCGTAGGCGATGGCGATTGCTGTCATCTTCTGACTCAGGGCCCCATGGTCCGCCCCCGGGTTACGGTCCGGGTGGTAGCGCAGGACCAACTCGCGATAGCGGGCCTTGATCTGCTCAGTGGTGGCGGCTGCCTCGAGGCCCAGAGTGACGTAGTGCGCACCAGGAGGGATCCTCGGTGCCGAGGGATTCCTCAGTGGGTCCTCACGAGACGACCCGCCCCCAGGGGGCGGAGCGGTCCGGCTGTGCGCCCTCGGTTTCCAACGGCCCGGTTCGAACTCATCGATCATCTGCGCCATCTGCTGCGCCGAATAACACTCGAGGCCTGCTCGTTCGCCAGCAGCGACGGCCTTCTTGGCTGAACGCTGCTCGTTGAGATTCGTAGCAGCCAGTTTCGCCGCCGCCTCTGGGGTGAGCGCCCCTGCGAGGCGCACCAGGTTCTCGTCCCAGATTCGCTGGAGGGTCTGGTAGCGAAAGGGGGGGCGAGCCTTGAGGATCGAGAGCGCGACCATGAGATCCCGCTGATGGATCTTGGACTGCAAGTCGCTCCAGATCTGATCGCTGAAGGCCGGCGACTGCACGAGGCGCTCGAGGACTTCGATGCGCGCCGTGAACTCCCGAATCCGAACGCTGTAGTGGCGGTGAAAAAGCCAACTGAGAATGACCTCGTGGTCCTTCGTCGCCTCAGCCACCGATGCTGCCTCGTCCTCGGCCGAAGGGTGCATCGTGGATCATCACACTCGCTCCCTGGTCATTCATCAGCGCCTCCCAACAGCAGGCCGACTCTCCCATCACGGCCAACGCCGGGACCCTACGACCACGTTGTGACGCCAGGCGGTTGGCCGAAGCTGACCACGAAGCCCATCCGGGTGTCACAGCCATCTGCGATCATCAGCTCGTTGGTCGGTCGCCGGACTCGAGGCGAGGCTGCCGCGTCCTTGCTGGGCCCCCCTTGACGCACGCGCCAACGACCACCCCCCATTCCCTTGAGCGGGAGCACTCCGTCCATAGGGAGGAGGGATCGTCCCTTCCGATGGCGTCCGGCGCCGCAGAGAAAAGGGAGATCTATGAACAACCGTGTCGACTACGCCGAACTGGCCACCACGTGGCACCGACGGCTCTCAGGAGTCACCGAGCACCTCTGGGTCTCGGGTGATCTCCACCCCGACGAGCGCGAGGCTGCCCATCAAATCGGCGACTGGCGCGAGCGTGAGATCAAGGTCGTCATCGACCTCCGCGAGGAGCTCAGCGACCAAGCGCTCATCGATGATCTCGCTCCGGACCTCACCTACGTGAGCCTCGGGACCCATGACAACGGGAGCACGCAGAGCGACGACTGGTTCGGCAAAGGCGTCGACATGGCCCGATGGGCCGCAACCAACGGCGAGGCCATCTTGTTCCTCTCCCACATGGGCGTCAGTCGAGCACCGGCAATGGCACTGCGGGTCCTGCTCGATGAGGGCTGGAATGCCCTCCAGGCCGCCACGTGGATCCGTTCGGTGCGACCCATTGCATCCCTGGCCTACGCCCTCGATGCCCTCGACCACCACCAGCGCACGGCCGAGCACCCCGTCTATGACGACGAGCGCAGTGTCCTTGATTCGTGGCTCACCAAAAACCCAGTCGACCTGCCGGCCATCATCGGCCGTATCCACCGGACCGTGGTGTCCTGGGTTCCCTAGGGATCCGGAGACCCGGCGACCAAGGCGTCGCGCTGGCGCGGTGCCTTGGTCGTGGACGTCAGCGGATCACGAAGGTGGCCGAGAAGGGCTCGCTTGGACGGGCCCAGTGGGTCGCGGGGTTGTCGTCGAAGGGGGACAAGGGCCCGGCCGAGGGTTCAATACACACGAAGCGCCCGCCGAGCGGAGTCCAGGTCACGGCCCAGTCATAGGACGCAGAGAATTCGATCTCGGTGACCCCTCGCGGGCCACGAACCGAGCAGACGGCGGGCGGCTCGACCAGCCATGCGTCATCTCGAGGATGGAGCGCCTCGGGCATCGGCACGATGCTCGAGGTGGTGCCGGTGGGGATCATGGCGTCAACGTCGACCTGGTCGGTGAAGGGAAGCGAGACGAGGACCTCGTCGAGATCTCCGGACGCCGGGGCCATGAGAAAGGGGTGCCATCCGAAGGCAACCGGAACCGGAGCTTCACTGGCATGCAGCGTGGTCGTGATCCGAAGGCCCTCGGCCGAGACCGTGGCCTCAACCTCGATCTCGTGGGAAAAAGGAAATGACGGGCCCGACAGATCGATCGAACGGGCGACCAGACGGTCGTGGGTCGTCGTGACCGTCCATGCAGCAGGTGGATCAAGGAGTCCATGGAGGGGACGGCCCTGCTCATCGAGGCCGACTCGAGGATCCTCCGGCGAGATTGTGACCTTGTCGGCGCCCACTCGATAGTCGAACCCCGGGAGTCGACCCATCCAAGGGCTCATCAGGGGTGCACCGGGGTCGCTGAGCAACTCAGTCCCCCGTCGTCGCAGCGAGGTGCAGGTGAATCGATCCCCCGCCTCGAAGTTCGCCTCGTACCCACATGAGCCGATGTGGTGCGTGCGGGTCCCAGCATCGTCCGCCATGGGAGCGAACCTACCGACTCGACGAGGCCTCGGCGCTGACGGTCTCCCCCGCCAGGGTGTCGACCGGGCGGTGGAGTGGACCAGCCCAGCCCAAGGCGGGGTTCGAAGTTCAGTGGCGACGTAGCGGCTCGTCGCGGGAACGACTCAGGGCATCTGGTGAACAACGAGTGGCAGCACCTGAGGAGACCCTGCGTTGCGCAACAACGAGGCCGCCACGGTCATCGTCCAACCACTCCGATAGGTGTCGTCGATCAGCAGCACTGGACCATTCGAGGGGACCGAGACGCCGGGGCGAAGGGTCAGGCCCTCGATGAGGGCTTCGACCTTCGGGCCTGAGGCCGTATCGTCAGGCGGGCGAGGGCCGGCTACCTCGAGGGCATCGATGAGTTCGAGTGAGCCAACCTCGGCGATTCGGTTGGCCAGATCCAGAACCATCGTCGGATGGCGACGGGAAGGCATGGGAATCACGGCAACAGGTCGAGCCGACCATGTCTTTTTCCAGCGAGCGAGGACCTGGACCATCCCGTCGATGACCTCAGGATCGAGGATGCCATCGGGCCCACGCAGCGCGTGGGTCGCTTCACGCCATTCCGGTGAGTCGGCGAACGCCAGAGCCCGGCCCTCAGAGGCCCCGATGATCTTGGCTTTCCGACCATCGCTCAGACCACGGGGCCACATCTTGCGCTGTTCGATGACAACGTCAGTTCCTCGAAGGTAGATCTGTGCGGCCCGCAGCGATTCGGGGTCGATCGCCATGCCTTGGGCAGGGAGGTCACCAGAACAGACTGAGCAGCGCCCACATGGCCCGGGATCCGGGTCATCGAGCGCCCGTTGGAGGAACTCCATGAGACACCCTCGGCCGCCGGCGTAGGAGCGCATCAGATCAGCCTCGAATTGCCGCGCTGCACGGATCGCCGCCCACTTCGCCTGATCGAACACGTAGGGGTTCCCCGTGGTTCGCCACCCCTCGGGCACTCGTTCCACGACCCCTTCAACGGCGATGACCTTCAAG
>JBAXAR010000123.1:0-5496 GCA_037142475.1 Actinomycetes bacterium | reverse complement strand
TGTCGATATCGGCCCCTACGCTTTAGATCCGGCGCCCACAAGGCGGCCGCATGACCCATTCACGAGGAGCGATATGGACTTCCACGAGATCCAGCACGATCTGGCCACCCCGGCGCGTTCGCTACGCGACGAGATCCCCGAGGTCCTCGCCGCCTTTGCCGGCCTGCATCGGGCGGCGATGGCTGAGGGGGCACTCGAGACCAAGACCAAGGAACTCATTGCGTTGGCCATTGCGGTCACGAAGCAGTGCGATGGCTGCGTGGCGAGCCACGCCCGTGGTGCGGCTCGGCGAGGGGCCACCCGTCAAGAGGTCGCTGAGGCGATTGGGGTGACGGTGCTGATGAACGGAGGCCCGGGAACTGTCTGGGGGCCACGAGCACTCGAGGCCTTCGACGAGTTCGCCGACGACGACGCTTAAGTCCCCTGTGGCGATGACCCGGTGGCCTCGACGAGTCCCCGCTCAGCGGCCACCTCATCGGAGGGGTCACGGAGGCCTCGAGGCCAATCGTGGCGATCGGCCACGACGGTGATCTCGGTGGCGATCAGGAACAACTGAGCGCCAATGTTGAGCCAGAAGATGAGGCCGAGGACAATGGCGAAGAAGCCGTAGATCTCGCTGGTTCTCTGAAGCTGATGGTGAATGAGGTAGCCACCGAGCTGCTGGATTCCTGTCCAGGCCAGGCCTCCGACGATGGCCCCCGGGGCGAGGGTCTTCCATCCGGCGTGCACGGGAGCAAGGACCCGCAGCGCCACAAAGTAGGCGATGACGTTGACGATCCCGGTTCCGATATCGGCCCCGAGGCCCACCATCGGAGAGAAGTGCCCGAAGTACCCAGATGTCGAGATAGCGGCCACCACAGTGGTGAGCACGACGGCCGCAGCAATGACGCTCAGCAAAAGGAGGCCTCGTGCGGTTCGAATCACAAGATTCGGCTCCTCTGATCGCGGGAGGCGCCACGCACGATGCGAGGCCATCTGCAGTGCCGAGGTGATCCCTAATGCTCCCCACGCCAAGAACAGGAACGACGCGGTGAAGGCAAACCAATTGCCGTTCGACAGCACATGGATGTTCGAGGCAAGTTTCGGACCGATGACAGGGAACTGCGAGAGCGCCGAGTCCACCAGGCTCTTCTCGGCCGCCGAATTTTGACCCAGGATCATCGAGGCGATGGTGATGAACAGCAGCAGCAAAGGGAAGACCGAGAGCAGGCCATAGAAGGTGATGAGGGCCGCGTACATTCCGCCCCGGTCATCGCCGTAGCGCTTGACCACCGCCACAGCGAAGGCGGCGGGCCGCACCCGTCGTTGAGCCCGGTCGAGGGCGTCGATGCCATCGCTGACGAAGGCCGGTGGAAAATTCACTGTCGAATCCTGCAGGACACCGGCTTGTCGACGGTTCGACCCATCACTTGACGGGCGTGAACTCGCAGTCCATGTGCTTGATCCCGTTGACGAAGCTCGAGCGCAGTTGGTCCGGGGTGCTGGTGGCCCGAATGTCAGGAATCTGGGTGAAGAGCTCGCGGAACATCACGGCGACCTCCCGGCGAGCAAGGTGTGCCCCGAGGCAGAAGTGCGGTCCGGCGGCCCCGAAGCCCACGTGTGGGTTGGGATCCCGCGTGATGTCGAAGCGGTAGGGGTCGTCGAAGACCTCTTCGTCGCGGTTCGCCGAGTTATAGAAGAGCAGGAGCTTGTCGCCCGCCTTGAGCTCGGTCTCCGAGAGCACCGTGTCCTGGGTCACCGTCCGGCGCATCCAGATCACTGGGGAAGCCCAGCGAATGATCTCTTCGACCGCGGTGGCTGAGTGGGTGTCGAAGTTGGCCTGCCAGAGCGAGCGCTGCTCGGGGAAGAGGGTCAGAGCGTTCAGTCCGTGGGCGATGGCCGTCCGGGTGGTCTCGTTCCCAGCAGTGACCAGCAGGACAAAGAATGATGCCAACTCTTGGTCGGTCAGCGACTCGCCATCGATCGAGGAGTTGACGAGCGCGGAGGTGATGTCGTCGATGGGGTTCTCTCGGCGGTAGACGCCAAGCTCGGCCATGATCGCCTGGAGCTCAGCACCAGCGGCAATGAATGCCTCAATGGGGTGCACATCGGTGACGTACTCAGGGTCACCCATCGACAAGATGATGTTTGAGCAGCGGAACACGGCGTCGTACTGACTTTCGGGCACGCCCATCATGTCGCAGATGATTTTGAGGGGGAGACGGGCGGCTACCTCGACGACGAAGTCACAGCCACCGTCGCCCTTGACCCGATTCACGACCTCGGCGGCTACTTCCTCAATGGAGTCTTCGATGGCCTTGACTCGGCGGGGGTTGAAGGCATTCGAGACGATCCGCCGCAGCCGAGCATGACGGGGATTGTCGGTCGAGATCATGCCGGAGAAGTACTCGACCATCTCTGGAGGAAGATCCTGGATCGAGACTGCACCTTGGCCGGAGCAGAAGATCTCGGGCTTCCGGCTGACCTCGGTGACGTCACGGTGCTTGGTCAGGGCGTAATACCCGGGACCGACGGGCAACGGAATGGGCGAGTCAGCGTCATTGGGCTCAGCGAAGAACGGCATCGGCCGCTCGCTGCGCAACGTGGCGAATGCACCCTCTCGCTCAGACCAGGGCCGGGCCCAGAAGTCGATGTCGGAGAGGTCGATCTGCTCGAGGGTCAGTGCGTTGATGGGCTGCATTTCCACACCCTACCGATCGGCGAACCGTTGTTCCTCTTCGCCACTGCGTTGGTCGTGTCACTGCTGCTCGGTGGGTCGCTGCAGGCGTGCGCACCAAGACCACGCTCGGCACGGCAGACTAGGGGAGGCAGCATCGCTGTCGACGACCGAACCTTGAAGGATCCCGTGAGCACACCCGACGAGACGCCAGCCACGATCACCGTGACCGATGAGGAGCGAGGCGAGCGCCTCGCCTCGCTGCAATCGATCATCGAGTTGATGCGGCCTGCGGTTCAGGCCGATGGCGGCGACCTCGTGCTGCTCAGCGCCGACGTCGAGACCGGTGTGATCGAGGTGCAGCTGCAAGGAGCCTGCTCAAGTTGCGCGGTGAGCTCGTCGACCCTCCAAGGCGGCGTGGAGCGGATCTTGAAGGGTCGTCTCGACTGGGTGACCGAGGTCATTGGTGGGGTCGATGACGCCATCGATACCGAGGTCTCGGTGTCGATGGGTGCCGGTGGCTGGACGCCACGAGCTGACCTCTAAACCACGATGCCAGTGGGCCAGGGGCCCGCGTACTATTAGTTAGCAGAACTAACTAAACTGGAAGCGTGCCGATTCCCGACCCCACCGTCGATCTTGATGTGGCCGCTCGGCTGCGCACGTCGGTGACCCGGTTGAATCGCCGGCTTCGTCAGCAATCACTGAGCGGTCTCTCGGCCAGCCAAGCCTCAACGCTGGCCATGGTGCATCAGATGGGGTCGCCGACCTTGGGTGAACTGGCTCGAGCCGAACAGATCCAACCTCCAACGATGACCCGATTGGTGGCCACCATGGAGGAGGCCGACCTTCTGGTGCGCAGGAGTGACGACAAGGATCGTCGGGTGGCACGAGTCACCCTGACGACCAAAGGTCGTCGTGAACTTGAGCGCATCAGGACTCTCAAGACGGCCTTCTTGGTCGATCGACTCAGCGCCCTGAGTCCGAAGGACCAAGCCCGAGCCGCTGAACTCGTCGAGCTGCTCGAACGCCTCGGGGGAGACCGATGAGTGCCGTGCGCCGCGCCACGCGGCGGACCTTCAGGGCACTGAGCGTCTCCAACTACCGGCTCTGGTTCATTGGCCAAGGCATCTCAGTCTCAGGGACGTGGATGCAGGCGGTGGCCCAGGGTTGGCTGATCCTCCGTCTCACCAACAGCGGCGTCATGTTGGGGATCACCGTGGCGCTGCAGTACCTGCCGATGCTGGTGGCCGGACCATGGGGTGGGCTCATCGTCGACCGCTCTTCGAAGCGGCGCCTGCTGGTGATCACTCAGGCAGCGGGAGGCATCTTGGCGCTGACCCTCGGGATCCTTGATGGCTGGGGGCACATCAAGGTCTTCGAGGTGCTGATCATGGCGGGGCTGCTCGGCGTGGTGAACCTCTTTGACACCCCGGGTCGTCAGGCGTTCGTCCAAGAGATGGTGGGGCGAGATCTCCTGCCCAATGCCGTCAGCCTCAACAGCGTCTTGGTCAACGTCGGTCGGGTCACCGGCCCCGCCATCGCTGGGATCTTGATTGCCACCGCAGGCATCCCGGTGTGTTTCTTTGTGAACTCGCTGACCTACGTGGCGGTCATCGTGGCACTGGCCCTGATGCGGACCGACGAGCTCACGGTCATCCGGACGGTCACTCGCCAGAAGGGCCAGCTTCGAGACGGGTTCCGCTATGCCAATGGCGATCACATCATTCGCAACGTGCTGGCCACGGTGGCGATTGTGGGGATCTTTGCGTTCAACTTCACCACCATGCTGCCGCTGCTGGTCCGGGTGACCTTCGGTGGCTCGGCGGGGACCTACGGGGTCCTGATGTCGGCCATGGGAGTGGGCGCAGTCCTTGGGGGCCTCACGATTGCCCATCGCTCGCGCCCGACGCTGGTGATGCTGACCGGGCTGTGCATGACCTTCGGGGTCCTGATGGTGGCGGAGGCCTGCTCCCCATCGATCGTGGTGGCCATGGTTCTGATTGTCCCCATGGGTGCCGCCTCGATCGCGTTCATCTCGACGGCCAACGCCACTTTGCAACTGACCTCTCGCGAGGACATGCGTGGACGGGTGATGGCGTTGTTCTCGCTGGGATTCTTAGGCTCGACACCCATTGGCGCCCCGTTGATGGGGGCGATTGCCTCGTTGACGAGCCCCCGAGCCGGCCTCGCCCTCGGCGGCGTGGTCACCGTCCTGGCCGCCCTGCCGATTGCGTTGGCGTCGCGCAGCGTCCGGTCACGCTCGACGTTGGCCGCCACCATGGACGCCTGATCGACCCCAGTTGGACGAAGCCGTGATTGGCCCTGGTTGGGCCTAGACCTTCTGGACCTTGGGCTCCTTGGGGAGCCCAAGGGCCCGCTCGCCGACGATGTTGCGCTGGATCTCGGCCGAGCCACCCCAGATGGTCTCAGAGCGGGAGAAAAAGAAGGAGGCCTGCAGGGTCGAGACCGGGTAGTCGTCACGACCGCGGCGGTTCCCAGGCAGCAAGCCCTCAGCGTCACCGGATCCAGAGAGGATTTGGCCTTCCATACCAAGGATGTCGATGGCCAGGTTCATGGTCTTCTTGTGGGTCTCAGACCAGAACATCTTGTTGCAGGCACCGAGCTTGGCGGTGTGGTGGGTGTCGTTGAGTGAGTCAGTCAGCGAGCGATAGCCGTTGATCTGCATGATCTTGATGTCGGCCCACGACTTGATGAGGTCCTGGCGGATGATCGCATCGGTGTTCTTGCCGTTTGCTTGGGCGGCAGCGACCAACTGGTCCCATTCCCGCAGGAACCGGCGGAAGCCAGTCGTTGCTGATGAGCCACGCTCGAAACCG
>JBAXAR010000122.1:0-5547 GCA_037142475.1 Actinomycetes bacterium | reverse complement strand
AGTTAGTGGGGCGATACCTGTCGTTTGTGGGGCGCTCTCTCCTAAAAAGTACCCCTGAACTGGGCAAACAATGTTCGCTCAATGACCTTCACGATCTTCGAGGGCACCAGTGAGGTCCAGCAGCTCATCATCAGCCGGGCGATCTCAGGTCTGCACATTCAGTAGCGAATCGCCAGTGACAACAAGGCTCCTGTGGGGTCCCTCTGGGGATTCCGCAGGAGCCTTTTGTCGTTGGTGGGAGGAGTCAAGCCCCTCTTTGAATGCCGCGGATGGATGGCCGTTGTGCGAGGAAGCGAGGCAATCCACTCTTCGATGCCGTGCCTCTCGAGAGGGGCCGGCCACGGAACCCCGACTGGTCTGGCAGGGCCGGGAAGACCAAGTGTCATGGTGGAGCTGACCCTGCTCGAGGGCTCAGGGTCGTTGGGCTGGTAATCATGTACCCAGGAGGTGGGCCCTGATGGACGCCATGACGCTGTACGAGAGCCTGAGCACCCAAGCCTCGCAAGGAGGCTGGATCAACGGGTTTTCGCTGCGCGACATCACGACCGACCCATGGGGGATCGGAGTGTTCGATCCCGAGGTGGTTCTCTTCGAGAAGCCCCAAGAGCGGATGGCTGATGTCGACGCCGCACGAGAAGTGATCTTTTCTCTCGGTCGCTCGATGTTCATCAAGGATCAGTCCTGGGATCGGCTCGGACGTGAAATGACACGGCTCTACAACGATCCGAAGGTGATCGAGTTTCTTGATTCGCAGCAGGGGAACCTCTTCATCCTGACCCCCCACGTCCAGTTCCATGACCTTGGCATCGTGGCCGCCAAGAGCCTTGAAGTTCGCCAGCATCTCAGTACTGATCACCCGCTGTATAACGACGGGGATCCGGCACATCGGCAGCACATCATTGCCAACCGAGTGCTCACGATGCTCGAGCATCCTTTGTTCACCGATGTCCTAGGCCTCCCGGTGCTCGAAGGCCTCATGCTGGCCATTGCCGACGTCGTGACGACGGTGTCGTCAAACGGTTCGGCGCGCCTTCTTCGCAAGCTGATGGGTCGTGACGAGGTCAGTGCCCTAAACGCTCACACGCGCTCGCAAGTGTCGCGACGATCGACCCATGGGAGAAACATCTTCTTCATCGCTCCTTCGGGTAGCCAGGCGCGCCTCGTTGAGGTCGATGCCTACTCCAAGGCCCTTGTGATCGAGGAGGTCTCAACCGGGACCTCTGACCTGATCGCCGAGCTCAACAGTGGAGCACCAGAAACTCGACGCAACATGGTGGCAGGACTCTTTATTGATTGCCCTTCGCTCACGCCGTCTGGCCAGCTCGAACCGCAAGATGCTGGGGTGGCGCTCTGTGAGGAGGTCTGGGTCCCGACCCGCAGTTCGCAGATGGGCCTCATGGTGAGAGCCATGCTGCGATCAGGGGTGGCCCATGGTCGCCTCGGCGGCCAAGAGTTCCGCTACGCCAGCCCCGATGCCGACCCTCGCCTCAGCCGCTCTCAGCAGGTCGAGCTCGAGGGCATGCGTCTCGAGGAAGTACTGCCAAGCATTCCGGGCCACGCTGGCTGATCCCGCGTCGCGTTGATCGGGGTGATCGGCATCCGAGTATCCGGCTAGGTCGTGAACTCTCGGAGAGGGTTCGGGGAGCATCATGGATCTGAAGCGGCGTTGGGAACCTCGAATTTGCTAAACCTTGTGCATGCACACTCCACTTTGTGACGAGCTCGGTATCGAATTCCCTATCTTTGCGTTCACGCACTGTCGTGACGTGGTCGTGGCCGTTGCCAAGGCTGGAGGGTTTGGCGTCCTCGGAGCCGTCGGTTTCAGCCCCGAGCAACTTGAGATCGAGCTCAACTGGATCGATGAGCACATTGGTGACCGCCCCTATGGCGTCGACATCGTCATCCCAAACAAGTACGAGGGAATGGACACCGAGCTCTCAGGCGATGAGCTTGGAGACATGCTTCGCAAGATGGTCCCGCAAGGACACCTTGATTTCGCCCGGGGCTTGCTGATCGACCATGGGGTTCCCCTCGGTGATGCCGGCGAGGACAACTCGCTGCAGCTTCTTGGCTGGACCGAGGCGACTGCCACGCCACAGGTCGAAGTGGCACTTCAACACGAGAAGGTCACCCTGATCGCCAACGCCCTCGGGACGCCACCGGTGGAGATTATTGAGATGATCCATGCCAAGGGTCGTAAGGTTGCCGCGCTCTGTGGCTCTCCGCGCCAGGCGCTCAAGCATGCTGAGGCCGATGTCGACATCATCATCGCCCAGGGCGGCGAAGGCGGTGGCCACTGTGGCGAGGTTGGCTCGATCGTGTTGTGGCCTCAGGTTGTCAAGGCAGTCGCACCTCGCCCTGTCTTGGCGGCTGGCGGCATCGGAAGCGGTGAGCAGATCGCCGCAGCCTTGGCGCTCGGCTGTCAGGGTGCGTGGTCTGGTTCGCAGTGGCTGATGGTCGAAGAGGCGGAGAACACTCCCGTCCAGCAGGCCGCTTACATCAAGGCCACCTCACGCGACACGGTTCGGAGTCGTTCGTTCACAGGGAAGCCCTGTCGGATGCTCAAGAACGACTGGACCGATGCGTGGGAGGCCCCGGGCAACCCCGAACCTCTCGGCATGCCCTTGCAGTACATGGTGTCGGGTATGTCCGTGGCGGCCACCCATCGCTGGCCTGACCAGACGGTCGACGTGGCCTTCAACCCCGTCGGTCAGGTCGTCGGCCAGTTCGAGAAGGTCGAGAAGACGGCTGCGGTCATGGGACGTTGGGTTGAGGAGTACATCGAGGCCACGAGTTCGATTGATGCCTACAACGAGGCTGCGAACGCCTAGTTCGCCTTTGGCAGGTTCCTGCAAGAACTGCAGCCATTTCTGGAAGTTTGAGGCAATGGCGCATCCTTGATGCTTGCCTTCCTTCGTCTCCGGCGCGTCTTCGCCGGGGTAGCCGGTTTCCAGAATCGAAGGGGACTCTGCTGCTACCGAAGGTTGTGGTGAAGGTGTGGGTGATCAGCGAGTGATGGTTGCCGATGGAGCCATGAACGCGTGGGACACCGAGGGACTGGGGGTGAGCCCAGCGAGGCTGGCCTCCGTCCTGGCCGTCAGCCAGATCCGGTAGTTCCCTCCTGGGCGCAAGCCGGAGAAACTGGCCGTGGTCCCCGAGGTCGTCACTGTGGCGACGGTGCTCCCACCCTCGGTGACGGTGGCGACATAGCTGAAGGCCTGGCCATCAGGCGACGCGCCGGGCGTCCAATTGAAGGTAATGGATCCCCGAGTGCTCCGGTCAGCCGGCGTGAACCAAGGGGCGAAGATCGGGGCGGCGGGGATCGCGGAAAGCGAGGCGCTGGCCAGGGTGGTCACGCGAGTCGTCTTCGTCGGTGCTTCGTCAGCGGTGACGCTGATCCCGTACTCAACAAGATCGGTGAGCTGGCGAATGGTGCAGGATCGACTTTGACTGCGAACCGTGCACGAGCCGGCAGGTGATCCCGTGGCGAGATTGGTGGCGGTGGCGGTATAGCTCTTGACCGGCCCGACCGTCGTTGATGGCGCAACCCATGATGCGGTGATCTGGTGCGCCTTGGCCTTGACCGAGGCCAAGGTGGGGGCTGCCGGGCCACCGGGAGCGACTGGTGGTGAGGTGACAGAGACCAAGGTTCCCTCAATGAAGTTCGCTCCGACGGCGGTGCAGTGGGTCAGGTCGTTGCAACTCATTGCCGAAGTGATGAGGAGCCCGGTGTCCATGGAGCCGAAGTACATCGGCTCTGACCAAGCTCCTGAGACGTAGTCCATGGAGAAATACTGGGAGGGGTAGTCCCGAGTGGCCCCCATCGCAGTACAGGACCCGGAGGAGTAGCACGTCAATGACCTGAAGTCCGCAGCGAGAGCGACCGGGAAGTGGGTCACGCCGCTCCAGGTTCCAGAGATCTCGACGGCACTCGTGAGATTCCCATCGTGGTCAGACCCGATGGCGAGACAGCTGGTGCTGTTCCAGCAACCCACGGATTGGAGTTCCGAATTGTATCCGGCGTTTAGAGCGGTCTCAAGGGAGACCGGCGCGCTCCACGCACCTCCGGTCGATGATGCGACAAGGGGAAGGAAGGTTCCCCAGTTGTCCGTCATTCCGCCCACAGCGGTGCATTCGGTCGCCGAGGTGCAGCTGATCCCCGTGAATCCGGTGGAGTTCGCTGCGGAGAGCTCTGCGGGTGAGCTCCAGTTCGCACCTGTCTGAGTGGCGAATGACGGGAGGCCGTTCACTCCCTTTCCTACTGCGGTGCACTCCGCTACGGCGGTGCAGCTGATGGCGGTGAATGACGGCTGAGTGGCTCCGGCCCCCAGATCGACGGTGCTGCCCCATACTCCGGCGGTCTCCACAGCGTAGATGGGGCCGTTGATGGAGTTGGAGTTGCTGCTGGCCCCGACGGCGGTGCAGTTACCTGGGCTGAAACAACTCACGGCGTTGAGGGAGCCCCCTTCGTCACCTGACCCCATAGTCACAGTGACTGGGGCGCCCCACACGCCATCGGTCTCCACGACGTAGATCGGCTGATTGCTGACGACGTCCTGGCCGACTGCGGTGCAATTCGAGGCGCTGGTGCAACTGATGCCCGACAGGAGGCTGAACCCCCCGGACGGAGCGGTGATCGGAGTTGGGGCGCCCCAGTTCTGTGAGGCGGGGGTGCTGGCGCCGGCGATGCCTGTGGCAAGGAGGCCTGACGCGGCCAGAGCAACCGCTGCAATGACGCGGGTGACTCTCGGTGATCGTGGACGCATGGCTCAGCCCTCCGTGGTGAGTGTGAGTGGAATGTACGAATGCCCTGTGGCGATTCGGCGAAGTTTTCTTTATAAGAATATTATATTACGACCTCGGATCCGTTGATGAAGACGCCACGTCACCAGGAAGAGCCGCGCTCGGACCGTATGGCCATGAGCCTTCTAGGCTCTTTCCCCATGCCACTCCACCCCACGGCAATCCGTGTGCTCAACCAAGCAATTGTGTTGATCGAGGAGCATGGCGAGGCGAACCTGCGCATCCAGGACATCCAAGATGCAGTCGGCGTGACGGCGCCATCGATCTATCACTTCTTCGGATCGCGCGAGGGCCTTGTCGAGGCGGCGTACGTCGAGCGGTTCTCACAGTCGCTCCATGAATTTCAAGAGCCGATCCGAGCGGCTCTTGAACGATGCTCCTCGCGTGACGACGTGCGTGGAGCGCTCAAGGCGCTCCTCGCCCAGGCCTATGACCCGGCGAGAGCGCCCCTTCGACTCCGTCGACTCAGCGCCCTTGGGGCGACACTCGGCCGACCGCACCTCGCCGACAGGCTGGCCGAACTGAGCCAGGAGCACCATCGAGTCCTCGCGGCTGCCCTCAAACCGAGCCAGGACCAGGGATGGATCAACAGGAATCTTGATCTCGAGGTCTTTATGACCTGGCTCTCTGGCTTGGTCGTGGGGCGTGCCTACGTGGAGATCGGCCAATCCGAGGGTGCCAACCCACGCTGGGATGCGATCTCTGAGCGTGCGATCGTGGCGCTGCTCTTCAGCGACGATTGAG
>JBAXAR010000121.1:0-5569 GCA_037142475.1 Actinomycetes bacterium | reverse complement strand
GTGTAGCGGCGCGTCTGCGGCTGTTGATCAATCTCACTGCGCACCACGGCCTCCGACCAGGGCTCCGGGAACGACGCATCCTCGATGCGGGCGATTGCCTTGACGTCACGGCGAGACACCGGAGCAATGGTGATCGCCACCATGGTGTCCTCACCCGCCATTCGGCGTCAGTCGTGCCACCTGGGCGGCGACGGTGAAGTTCGCCACCGCATCAGGGTCTCGGAGATAGAGCGGCAGGGCGACCATCGGATCCACGGGGGCCCGGCGATCCCGCTCAACGAGGACTCCGGCGGACGCCGGGGAAGGGACGATGACGTCCTCGATCACGGTGACCCCCGAGACCATGGCGGCGTAGCGAAGTGCACCGTCGCCGACGAGCGCCGCAGATCCAACGAGCTGCGTCCCCATCGCAGCGAGGATCTCGGGCGTGACGAGTGCTGGTGCTCCGATGCTCTCGCGCACACCATTGACGCTGCCGCCAAACGCCTGCACGAAGACCTCGCCTCGACGAGCGTCAACCACGCTGAGAACGGAATCGAACTCGTGCGCTCTTGGATCAGCGGCCAGCGCCTCGAGGCTGGTGGTGCAATAGAGCGCCACCTCGGTGGTGGCCGCCAGGCTGCGTGCCGTTGCGAGGCCCACACGGAGTCCAGTGAAGAGCCCCGGTCCGATGTCAACGACAATTCCATCCAATGACCGCAGCGACATCCCCGCCGCATCGAGGATCGAGGCCACCGATGCCATCAGCGTCTCGGTGTGGTGGCGCTGGGTACTCGGGATCTCCTCAGCGATTCTCACTCCATCAACGACCAACGCCACGGCTGCCGCCGAGGTGGCCGTCTCGAGACACAGGAGCTTCATCGCTCTCGGCCTCCGTCTATCGCTGACGCGAGGGTCCCCTCGTCGAGCGAGCTGGCGGAGGCGTCGAGGTGCAGTGTGCGCTCGTCGTCTCCGTCGCCGTAGGCGATCGTGATCACCAGACGGTTCGACCCGAGGACATCGGGGGCAACATCGCCCCATTCGACGACGGCCACCGCTGCGTCTTCCACCAATTCGCCGATCGCCAGGTCGTCGGCCTCACGACCGGAGCTCACCCGGTAGAGATCGGCGTGGAGAAGCGTCGAAATACCTCGCCGTCCATCGGCTGCGTGCGACGAGACCATCGTGAAGGTTGGACTCGTCACCCGATCGATGACCCCCAGGCCGGCACCGATCCCCTGGGTCAACGCCGTCTTGCCCACGCCGAGACCGCCGATGAGGACCACCACGACACCGGGTGTGAGCACTGCGGCCAAGGCGACGCCGAGCGCCCGCGTCTCTTCGACACTCGAGGTGGTGACGTTCATGGTTGCGCGACCCCCTCAAGGAGATCTCGCACCACGAGGAGGTCGGCCACCATCGCCGCTCGCACCGTGGCCCCACCGCGAAGTGCAGCGGCCGGATGAAAGGTCGGGATCACAGTGGCCGACGACAACGAGGATCGCTGACGGGTACCACGCAGCGAGGTGATCGGATCCTTGGTCTCGAGCACCGCCCGTGTGGCGACGTTGCCGAGGGTCACGATCACGTCTGGGGCGACTGCTGCGATTTGAGCCACCAGCAAGTGGCGACACGCATCGATCTCAGTGCGTCGAGGGTCTCGATTTTCGGGAGGTCGGCACTTGACGATGTTCACCACGAAGACTGCCGATCGCTTGAGGTCAAGCACCTCGGCCAGCAGGTCGTCGAGCAGCGTCCCGGAACGACCGACGAATGGCTCCCCGGTGCGATCCTCGTTCGCCCCAGGAGCCTCGCCGACAACAACCACCCGAGCGTGTGGATCGCCCGATCCAACAACCACCGTGGTCCGGGTCTCGGCCAAGGCGCATGCTCGACAGGATCGAGCCTCGTTGGCGACTGCTTCGAGCGTCATCATCGGAGTCACTGAACGCTCGAGGGCACCGCGGCCTCGATGAGATCGCACAGAGCCTCGGGGGCCTCAAGCATCACGACGTGGCCCGCACCCTTGATCGTCACCATCCCAGATCCGGCAATCCCGCGATGCAGGAGCCGAGCCATCCGCGGCGGCGTGAGCAGGTCACGGCTCCCCACCACCACTGTCGTGGGGACCTCAATCGAGGCCAGCGCTTCGCGGCCATCGAAGCTCAGCACCGGCTCAAGGAGCTCGGCGACGAGCGCCGGTGAGGTCCCTTGGGTCAGAGACCGAGCCAACTCGACCGCTGGCGGCTCAGGAGATCGTCCAAAACTGGCCCGGGTGAGCCACGTCGCCGCATCTTCACTGGGGTAGATCCCATGGCCACGTCGCACTGAGCGACGGAGCGATCGATGAGCGACCCGACGAAGTCCCGAGGCAATTCGGCGCCCGCCCCGGGCGATGGTCAGAGGGCCCGCCGAAGTGCTCAGAAGGATGAGGTGGGCCACCCGATGTGCCAATGCTTCATTGGGCGAGGCCATCAGGACCTGGGCGATCATCCCGCCCATTGAATGGCCCACCACGACGGCATGGGTCACCTCGAGGTACTCAAGAATCTCGGCAAGGTCGGCCGCCTGGCGCTCGAGAGACACCCCGTCGTCACCGACCAGGGATGCACCATGGCCGCGCAGATCAATGGCGATGACCCTCATCGTCCCCATCAGGTGTCGTACCACCGGGATGAAGACCGTCGCCCCCAGCGTGACGCCGTGGATCAGGACCACCGTGGGGCCCTCTCCAGCTTCAACCACGTGGAGCCGAGCCCCGTCGGAGGCAACAATGAAATGGTCGATGACCTCTGGTGGCATCGACAAGCCCGCCTCGACGAGTTCGTGCTCGTCCGCGCGAAGGCGACGGGCGGCCGACCGTTCCACGGCCCATCCGCCCCATGCCAACGCGCCTGCCGCCACCACCGCTCCCCCGGCCGCAGCGAGTCGTCGACGGTTCATCTCAGCGCCTTCACGGCGATCATCGCCGCACCCTCATGGACGAGGCCGCCACCAACGGCGTCGGACGGTGGGCGCCACCAATGGTGAGCCGATGTAGCGCCGAGGCATCCGTGGTCCGATGCCACACAGCACCTCATAAACAATCGTTCCAAGATGATCAGCCCATTCGGTGGCCGAGATTCGCTCGTCACCCTGGGCCCCGAGGAGGACCACCTCATCGCCGACCGACACTGGTGCGTCACCGACGTCGACCACGATCTGGTCCATCGTCACGCTGCCGGCCAAGGGGAATCGACGGCCGCCGATGAGGACTTCGTGGCCAGCATCGAAGAGGCGCCTCGGGAAGCCGTCGGCGTAGCCAATGGGCACCGTGGCCACCCTCCCCGCTCGCTCCAAGGGGCGCCGGCGTCCGTAGGACGGGCGGTCACCTGCGTCGAGATGCCGCACGGCTGAGACGGCTGCTTTGATCGTCAAGGCAGGCGTGAGCGCCAAGGGTGACTCGGTGGCAGCGTGCGCGCTCACCTCACGACTGGGGACCTCGCCGTAGAGGGCGAGACCGCTGCGAACCATCGCCCGGCGGGCGGCGGGGACGGCAAGGGCACCAGCTGAATTGGCGATGTGAAGGACCGCGGGGGTGACCCCCATCCGAGTGGCGAGCGCCACGGCGTCGTCGAATCGTTCAATCTGAAGCCGGGTGAAGGCCTCGGACTCCTCGCCCGCCTCGTCGGCGACTGCGAGGTGTGTGTAGAGACCCTCAATGACCAGCTGGTCATGGGGAGCCAGCGCCTCGATCATAGACACGAGGCCCTCCTGATCAGTACCCGTTCGGTGCATACCGGTGTCGATCTTGATATGGATCTGGTGCTTTCCACCGATCTGCTTGGCTGCCGCCGACACTCGCTCGACCCCTTCGAGCGTGGTGATCGTCGGCGTCAGACCCGCCGCCAGCGAGGCAACCATGGCATCGACTGGTGGTTCCGACAGCAACAGGATCGGTGCGGTGATGTGCGCTTGGCGTAGTTCAATCCCCTCGTCGACGATGGCCACCGCGAAACCGTGCGCACCGCCTTCGAGAAGTGCGAGGGCCGCCGGCACCGCTCCATGGCCGTAGCCATCAGCCTTGACCACCGCACAGAGGGCCGCACCATTGAGGCGGCCTGTCATGTGCCGAGCATTCGACCGGAGGGCGTCGAGATCGATCTCCGCCCAAGCGGGTCGCGAGTTTCCTTCAACCGCCATGTCGCCACTCTCCCAGCACGTCACCCACCAAGGCGGGAAGATCCGATGCAATCAGCGTGCCACGACAGCGGCTACCCGCTCGACCGTGGACATGGGCCGCGAGCGCAGCCGCCTCTCCGGGGGCCACCCCTCGAGCGAGGAGTGCGCCGATGATGCCCGAGAGCACATCCCCGGTTCCCGCGGTGGCGAGGGCTGGCGTGCCCGCGGTCACGAAATAGACGGTGCCCTCGGGCTCGACCACAACCGTGGTTGGCCCTTTGGAGAGCACGATGGCCCCGGAGGACTCCGCCAAGCGTTGCAGGACCGCCACGCGATCGTCGCCAGACGCCTCTTCAGGGGACCCGAGGAGGCGCTCCAATTCACCGGCATGAGGAGTCAGGATCACTGCGTGGTCGGATGCTGCAACCAGGGTGGCGAGGTCCGCTGGGCCGTCGACGGCAGCCAGACCGTCAGCATCGAGGACGACCGGAGCATTCCGTGAAGCGAGGATCTCTCGAATCGCATGGCGAAGCTCGGGGCTGCGTCCAAGTCCGGGGCCGACAACAATGGCCTTCGAGCGGCTCGAGCCTCCCGTCACCGCCTCGACCAGTGCGTCGGGATCGACCTCCTGCCGGACAATCTCGAGCGGCCAGGAGACCGCTGGTGCGCCCTCGGATCTCGGACTGCAGAGACGCACCATTCCCGCTCCAGAGCGAAGGGCGCCGAGCGACGCGAGCGACGCCGCTCCCTCCATGCCAGGGGACCCCGCTACCACCACGACGGCCGCTGACCACTTATGGGCCTCCCGGCTGCGAGCGGGAATCGATGCGAGATCGTCGTCGACGACGAAGAAGCGCGTCGCGCCCCTCACCACAATCCCGATGTCGGCGATCTCGATGTCACCGCTCAATGCGGGACCCGCACCAAGCAGGAGGCCCGGCTTGAGTGCCGCCATCGTCACAGTGACATCGGCCCGCATCGGCGATCCCCGTCGAGCGCCGGTGTCGCCGTCGAGCCCCGAGGGCAGATCAACGGCAAGAACGACCGCTCCCGCAGGTGCCGATGGGCCCGCCACATCTCGGGACAGTCCCGTACCGAAGGCCGCATCGATCACGAGGTCGGCGCCCGTGAGCTCACCCGGTCCAGCCGTAGGACTCACGATGTCGAGCACCGCACCTCGCTCGGCAAGGATCTGACTGGCCACCCGTCCGTCGGCGCCGTTGGAGCCGCCGCCGGCGATCACCACGACGTTGCGATCCCGCGGGTCGCCGAGGAGCCGGATCGCCGCTTCGGCGACCGCCGCACCGGCCCGGTCCACAAGTTCGGCGTGGGTCGTGCTCTGGAGGGCCTCGGCATCGAGGGCAGCCATTTCTGTGACCGTCACGACTGGCTGCACGAGCACCTCCGTGATGCGATCGCAGTCGCCGCC
>JBAXAR010000120.1:0-5592 GCA_037142475.1 Actinomycetes bacterium | reverse complement strand
GAGTGCTGGTGATGCACCCATCCTCTTTTACAAGCTCGTCGCCACCAGCGGCTCGAACACTTCGACCACGCTCTATGACGCCTCAACGAACGCAGCCACGCTGAGTGGCCTGACTAACGGGACGGCCTACTCGCTCACCGTGACTGCGATCAGCAGCCTGGGAGCAGGATCGTCGTTGAGCCCCGTCAGCCTGACTCCACGGACCATCTCCAGCGCGCCGAGGAGCCCTACGGCGACCGCCGGCACCAAGAAGGTGACTCTCATCTGGAAGCTGCCCAAGTCCAACGGCGGCAGCACCATCACCGGCTACTGGATCTACGAGGGCACGAGCGCCGGACACGAGTCAGCAACGCCAATGAACGCCAATCTGGTCACCTCGCTCACCTACTCGGCAAGCTCGCTGAAGAAGAGGACGAAGTACTACTTCGTTATCCGGGCCGTCAACGCAGCGGGGAACAGTCCCGCCTCGGTTGAGGTCTCGGCGACGCGGCGAATGGCTAGCCGGAACTCCTGATCGGAGGCCCTGGCTGAGCATCGCCATCGTGGTGGCAGCGATCTCCCTCGCCACCCTTGCCATCGATGTGGCATGGCCGCATGAAGAGCTGTACTTAGCGGGCGTCGCAGCCTGGCGGCCACTGATCATCTTGGCGGTGATCCTCGTATCGGGGGTTGGCCTTCTGACGTGGGCCTTCCGTGATGGTGGCATCCATGTTCGCAATCACGACTCCATTGATCCCAACCTTCATGTGCGGATCCGGATCGCCCACACAGGGACCTGCAGCGTGTGTCATGAACCACTCGCTACGGGCGACGTGGTGATCTGGAATCAAGAAGCTTCCGTGACGCTCTGCGTGACGTGCGACCATCCCGGCTGACGCTCCGCCCCGCCATCATGGGTAGCACCCATGACACCCCCGATCATGGTGTTCCGCTGGTGATGCTGGGTGATCGGTAGGCTCTGGCTCATGACCGCCACCCTCGGCAATGGCGACCACACGTTCTTGGCCTTTGACCTTGAGACCACAGGGATCGACCCGTTCACGGACCTTCCTGTTTCATACGCACTCGTGGAGCGAGCACGGTCAGAAGGAACGATCGCCTCACCACCCGAAAGTGGTCTGATCAACCCGGGGCGAGCGATTCCCGCCGAGGCCACTGAGGTCCACGGGATCACTGATGAGATGGTGATCTCAGGCATGGAGCTTGAGGCTGCTGCTGAGTTCTTGGCCTCTCGGCTTTCTCATGCATGGGCCGATGGTCAGCTGATCGTCGGCATGAACGTCTCGTATGACCTGACGATGCTCGAGAGCCTGTGCCGGCGTGTGGGCATCGCGTCGCTGAGCGATCGAGGCCCCATCGGTCCAGTGGTCGACATTTTGGTGATCGATCGTCATATCGACAAATACCGAAAGGGTCGTCGGAAGCTGGTGAACCTTTGCGAGCACTACGGCGTTGATCTGTTCGATGCCCATGATGCCGGGGCCGACTGCGCCGCCAGCCTCGATGTGCTCGAGGTGATGTTGGAGCGAAGCGAGGCCGTCCGCGACATCCCTGTCGACCAGGTATCAGAGAAGATGGCTACTCGATATCAAGCATGGCTGAAGAACTTCTCCGAGTATCTCGTGGGCAAAGGTGGCGACCCCATCCCGGTGGGAGAATTCGCTTGGCCGATTCACGAGGCCCCGGCTCGCTGACCCCCGTTTCGGTTCGATCTCTTGAGGATCGTTGGATGAATCGCCAGACTGATGAGTCTCGTCGTCGAGCGGGTGTTGGCAACACCCACGTCATCGACGTGGCCCTCTTGTAGATTCGAAGTCTCGCTCCAGAAGCTCTTGGGGATAGAAGGATCCATGTCGCCTGACGATCAACAGACTGCCGTGAAGCCACGATCACTCGTCGGCGCGGATCTCGTGGTGGCGGCCATGGTCTACGTGGTGGCAATGTTCGGATTCTCCTCGAACTTCTCTGCGCCGATCTATCCGGTGGCGAATTACCGAGACGGGTTCTTCAAGGGCGTCTACTCGTATCGGATCCTTGGCCGAGATGCGGTTGAGGGTCTTCATTGGGTCCTGGCCAACATCGGGGCGGAGGGCCTGTTTGATCGTCTCCCGCCTGACGTGTCGCCCACCGGCGGGATGTTCACCTCGATTGTCCTTTTCAATGCCATCTGCTTCCTGGTCTTCGCCCTCTTGGCTCGCCATGTGGTTCGCAGAGCGAACCGCGACGAGATGGCAACCTCGATGGTCGTGTGGGCCGTGCTCGTCTTGGCGGGGCTCTCGCTCTACGTGATCACTCCCTACGACCTTCTCGCCCTGGATCTGGTGGCTGCCACGTTGCTGGTGGTGACGACTCGAGTGCCGTTCGATCTCCTGGCGGTGCCTCTCGTGATCGCGGGGGTCCTGACTCGAGAGTCGGAGCTGATCGCCCTCGGTGCTCTCGTGGCCGTGGTTCCCTTCGGTCGGCGCTCGCCGAGAAGGCTCGTGGTGGCCGCTGCGGTTGGCGTCGGCGTGGCGACCTACCTCATCGTGCACCTCTCAGTGGCGGGGCCAGGGGGCTTTGAGCAGGGCTCGATTCGACTCGCTCACAACAATCTCTTCAACGCCAAGGGATCCTGGGCTGGCCTGCTGATGGCCGCTCTCGCGATAGCGGCGTGGCGGGTGGTGCTGCGAACCGCTGGTCTTCGCTTTCCCAAGACCACCCGCCTGAAAGAGTTCCCGCCGGTCCTGGTCATCTTCTGGATCGTCGTGAGCCCCTACCTACTGACCTTGGCCATCGGAAGCCATTGGTTCGAGTCCCTCCGCCTGCTGATGCCGTTGCTCCTCTGCGAACTGTGGGTTCGGTGCGAGTTTCTGGACGAACCTGACGCACGGATCCGCCTAGGACAGCGTTCCCGTGGGCTTCACTCCAAAGAGCCGTGACGCGGCTGGATTCTTCCTGGAAGACTGAGATCAGATCCTGAGTGAATCGCAACATCGTCGCGCGGTCTCCTCGGCGCAACCTGAAGGACGACACGTCGGACAGAGCCCTCGGGCTCGGATACCTCAGGAATGAAGGAGCGGGGCCACCAGCTCCCCGAAGCGCCTGGTCTGCTCAGCGAACTCTTCTGCGGAGCGAACCCGGAATGAGATCTGGAGTTTGTTGACCCCCATGGCGGCGAGTTCGTTGAGCGAAGCGGCGATGGCCTCGGGGCCACCCACCATGACGTAGCTCGGGATATCCCACCCAGCCGATTGGCCCTCAGTCTCAGTCACGTAGAGGGGCTCGGCGATGGTGCCGATATCGATCGGGGCGCCACCGCGATGCTCGGCTCGGAGCTCGAGGATCTGGTTGATCTGGCCTGCGAGGTCCTTGCGGCGGGTCCCCTGTGGCAGCCAGCCGTCGCCATAGAGGGCGGTGCGACGCAACGCCGGGCCCGACGAGCCTCCGATCCACAACGGGGGTCGGGGGGAACGGACCGGGCGGGGTGAAACGTGCATGTCGGAGAACTGCCAGCGCGCACCCTCGTGGCTCGGAACCTCTTCGACGAGGGCTTTGGCGAGTGCCGAGACTGCCTCATCGGTGTCGCGGCCTCGGGACCCGAAGGCTCCCTCGCCTCCGAGTTGATCAAACTCTTCAGTGACGTGACCCGCACCGATGCCGGCGATCAGGCGTCCTGCGGAGAGGAGATCGAGCGTGGCGAGTTCCTTGGCAGCGCGCAGCGGGTGACGCTGAGCAAGAACGAGGACGTGGCTGAGCAAGTGAGTCTTCGTGGTGATCCCGGCCAACCAGCCCAACGTGGCCACCGTGTCATACCAAACGGACCCCATGGCGTCGACGAGGCGATCCGGGATGGCGGTGTGGTCGCAGACTCCGAGATAGAAGCACCCTGACTCGTCGGCGGCCCGGGCGATCATCGCCAGATCATCGATGCTGGCTTCGGTCTCCCACTTCGAGACATAGAGGCTCGACTGGCTCTGGATGGGGAGCTGCATGCCCCACACGACGGTGCCCGTGGGCACGATCGTGACGACGTCGGCGGGTGGGGTTGGGTTCGTGCTCATTGTGGGTGCTCCTCAGAGAAGGGAGGCCAGCATGTCGGCCAACTGGGTCCGTGTTCCGAAACTCGAGGCAAGCACTCGGGCTCGCTTCAGGTAGAGGTGCACGGGCACCTCCCAGGTGAAGCCCATGCCGCCGTGGACTTGAATTGCCGTGCGGGCATTGGTGATTGCTGCCTCATCGGCCAAGAGCTTGGCTCCCGCCACGGCACGCCACCGGACTTCGACTGCCGAGAGGCCCATGGTGTCACCTTCGCTGGCTGCTACCTGAGGATCATCCATGGTGACGCCTGCGGCCTGCACAGCGCAGCGGGCGAGCTCGGTTCGGGCGAAGGCATCGGCGAGGAGGTGCTTGATCGCTTGGAACCCTCCAATGGGGCGACCGAACTGCTCGCGCCCCAACGCGTAGCTCCGGGCGAGTTCGACAACTTCGGCGGCGATCCCCACCTGGAACGCGGCCGCCAGAACCATGGAGGTTTGGCGCAAATGATGCCCACTGGCCTCGGTGATCTCCTCACCGGCGGGCATGGCGCCGACGAGCGTGGCCAGGGGGGTCAGCGGATCAAGCGGAGAATCGACGGCGTTGAGCGTGAGCGCTTGGCGATCGATCATGGTGACGGCGCCGGCGGAGTCCTCGACCGGAGGCAACACCACGAGGGCGCTGATGGAGGCGGGATGCTCGATCAGGGTGGGCGTGGCGCTCTGGAGGCGTGGTGCCTCAATGAGGCCACGGGGGATCGCACTTCCCGCCACACCGAGCAGTGGCGCCAATGCCGTGGTGGACACCAGAGGCCCGGTGGCTAGCACGCGGCCTAACTCCTCAAACACGATGGTGGCTTCGGCGAGGCCAAGGCCGACGCCGCCGTCAGCCTCAGGGACCAACAGGGTGAAGACGCCTGCGTCGGCCAGTTCGCTCCAGACGGCTTGGTCGACGGTGTCAGCGTGGCCTTCCAGTGCCCGAGTGGCACTCAGGGGAAGGCGACCGGCCAGAAGCGAGCGAATGCCGTCTTGTAAGTCACGTTGCTCGGAGGAGAGCTCGAAGTCCACTACCTAATCTCCTTGGGCAGGCCGAGCAGCCGCTCCGCCACGATGTTGCGCTGCACCTGGCTTGTCCCGGCGGCGATGGTCAGCGAGATGCTCTTGATCCACGAGTCCACGAGTTCGTGGTTGGGGAGCTCGCCGAGTCCGTCAGCACCGTCGAGGCCCGACATTGCCAACCCTGCTCGGTCGAGGAGATCCATACCGAGCTCTGTCAAGGCTTGGCCCTGTTCTGAGTAGGCGAGTTTGAACACGACGCCGCCTACCCCGGGCACCCCGTTGCGAGCAGCCTCGGACACATTGCGCTTCGTGAGCGCCCAGAGGGCATCGAACGCACCCGTCAGGGTCCCGACCCGACGGCGGACCGAGGGGTCTCCCCACTGCCCGGTTCGCTTGGCCAGCTCGGTCAGCGACCGCAGCACTCGCATCGATTCGAGCAACTCTCCAACGAAACCGGTGCCTCGCTCGAACGACAAGGTGACCATGGTGACTCGCCAGCCGTCGTTTTCGTCACCCACTC
>JBAXAR010000119.1:0-5624 GCA_037142475.1 Actinomycetes bacterium | reverse complement strand
CCTTTACGGACAGCAGTGGCGTCGGTGCTGCAGTCATCAAGATGCTCCTTGCGTCGTGGCCACTCGGCCAGCGTTACCACCCGGGAGGGGATTCCAGCACGCGAACAAGTGGCTGGGGTCGCCGGGAACCGGAGTCAATGGGGGAGCGGCAGACCGACACTGTTCGGTCGCTGATGTGCATCGAGGGGCGAAACTGCAGCCCTTGGGCGGCGAGATCAAGTCAGGTGGCCGCCCGTCGATGGCCACGAGCCGAGAGTGGCTCGGGTCCGACAGTCTCGGAGTCGAATTCAAAAGAGCCTTCGTGTAGGGCATGGCCATGTCAGAAAACAGGGTCTTTGTCGTAGCCAGTTCGACGATTTTGCCGGCGTACATCACTGCAATCCGGTCCGTTCGGGTGGCCACCACACCCAGGTCGTGGGTGACCAGAATCACCGCCATATTCATTTCGACCTGGAGCGATGAGAGAAGGTCAAGGATTTGAGCTTGAACAGTCACGTCGAGACCTGTCGTCGGCTCGTCGGCGAGAAGGAGGCGGGGAGAACACGCCAAAGCAATGGCGATCATCACCCGTTGGCGCATGCCTCCGGATAGCTGGTGCGGATACGCCTTGACTCGTTCGTCAGGAGAAGGAATCCCCACCTGGCTCAGCAGGGTGATGGCCCGCTTCGTCGCTTCCGCCTTGTCCATCGAAGTGTGGAGGCGAAGTGACTCGGTGATCTGTCGGCCAATACGAACAACTGGGTTCAGAGAGGTCATTGGGTCCTGAAACACCATGGAAACCTTGGCGCCCCACACCGAGCGGAGATCATCGTTTGAGGCTCCGACGATCTCAAGGTCCTCAAAGGTGATTGATCCCGATTGAGTGACGCCTCGACGCGGGATGAGCCCCATGATCGATCGAGATAGGACAGTCTTCCCCGAGCCTGATTCACCGACGATCCCCAGTGTCTCTCCTCGGGACAGTTCAAGTGACACACCATCGACGGCGGTGAGTTGGCCTCGCGGTGTGGTGAAGGTGGTTCGGAGGTCCTTGACCGTCAACAAAGGCGCGTTGTTTTCCTCTTCGGAGGGGAACGCACTGGAATCCACCATTTTGTCGGCGCTCACAGCTTCCCCTCCTGGACGTCGAGGAACGATCGGAGGGTATCTCCGACAATGTTCAGGGAGATCAAGAAGAGGAACATCGCGAGCGATGGGAATAACGCCAGCCAAGGGTTGTCGCTGAGGTAGGTCCGAGACTCGTTGATCATGTTGCCCCACGACGGCGTGGGGGCATCAACGCTCAGTCCAAGGAAGGCCAAGGCTCCCTCAAGAATGATCACACTGGCGACACCGATGAGGAAAAAGGAGATCACTGCCGGAAGGATGTTCGGCAGCAACTCTCTCACCAAGATCCTCGAATCCTTCGCTCCCTGAGCCTTGGCAGCGGTGACGAAGTCACGTGTGGCATACGAGAGGGTTGAGGCTCGGACGACCCGATAGACCAATGGCGTACTGGCAATGCCGATGATGAGTGTGATCTTCCAGATCTCGTGCCCCCAAAACGACACGATGGCGATGACAGCCACAAGAGCAGGGAAGGCGAGCATCACGTAGGACGCGGCGCTCACGAGGTTGTCCACTGGTCCACGCCGATACGCAGCGACCATTCCGAGCGTCCCACCGATAGCCATCGCGAAAATCATCGCCCCGAAACCAACGACGAGGGACACGCGAGCTCCGTAGACGATCCGACTCAGTATGTCGCGACCCAGATCATCAGTACCCAGGATATGACTGGCGGTGGGCCCCTGGTTGATGGCTTCGAAATTCTGATTGGTCGGGTCGTCAAGCCCGAGAAGCCCCGCGAACACAGAAGTCACGATCACGATTCCGATCCAGGACAAGAAGACCCAGAACACCCAATTCAACTTCGGCTTTCTATGAGCCTTCGGGGCGACAAGCTCTTCAAGCGGATCCTCCCCGTGGAAGGTGTGTTCTAGGACGTCAGTCACGGGCGATCCTCGGGTCGACGATGGTGAACAGGAAATCGATGACGAAGTTCAGGCAGACAACAACCACGGCGACAAAGAGGGTGATGCCCTGCACCGAGAGGTAGTCGACTTGCTGAATCGAGTTCACCAACGCGTAGCCCAAGCCAGGGAGTTGCAGGAGGTACTCGACAACGAACGCACCGGCCACAAGGCCACCGATGTTCAACCCTGCTGCAGCAAGAAGTGAAAGTGATGATGGCCGAAGGGCGTGTCGCCACATGATGTATCGGTCGGAGAGCCCCTTCGACCGAGCCATCACGATGAATTCCTCTTGGAGTGTCGAGATCAAGTCACCTCGCAAGAGACGGAAATACACGACCACTGAACCTGCGGCCAGGACGAGGCTCGGCAGGATCATGGTGTGGAGGTTCGACACCGGGTCCTCCATGAGCGGCACATACGACCCCGGTCCGGGGAACACGTGGATATCGATGGCGAAAAACATAACCATCACCACGATGATGATGAATGGCGGCAGCGCCAGCATCGCGAAACTAGTTGTCGTCGTGATCTTGTCAAGAAGCCCGTTCGGTCGCTTCGCCGAAGCGATAGCGAGCGGGATAGCCGCTCCAAGAGCGATGACCTGAGAGATGACAACCAACTCCAGGTCGATCGGTACGGAGTGTCTCAGCGTGCTCATAACGGTCTGGTGCGTCACGAAGGACTGACCCAGATTGCCTTGCAGGACATTCACGATCCAGATCCCGTACTGCTCGAAGATCGGCTTATCGAGCCCCAGTTGCTGCATCAACACCGCTCGGTTGTGGGCGTTGTCGCTTGGACCAAGGATCGTGACCGTCGGGTCACCAGGAAGCAGGTGAATCAGAAGGAAGGTCCCAATCGAAACGACAAAGAGGATGCCGACAAGCGCCACGAGGCGCTTCGCCAAGAACTTCGCCATAAGTCTTGTCCCCCTTGATGCCAACTTGTGAACGAGATGCTACGTCAAGCGGACCCACCTGTGAAGAACAACGAACCCCACGCTCAGCATCGAGGTTCACCGTCCACCGTGCCCACCATGGCTAGCATCCATCCCGTGCCACCGAGGGAACCGAACCATTCCGAATTAGTCGACTCACACTGGTCATCGCTCAAGGCAGATCGGGCTACGCCGATCTCTGGGCGTCTTGGGCAGTTGGCTCTCGTTCTCCTTGGGGTCGATCTTGCCATCGGAGTGTGGATTCGATTTTCGACGACATCGCTGATGTGGCTTGACGAGGCTCTCTCGGTCAGCATCGCAAAGCTTCCGGTGGCGTCAATTCCCGCTGCTTTGAAACACGATGGCGCCCCTCCGCTCTACTACGTATTGCTGCACTTCTGGATGCAGATCTTCGGTTCGACCGACTTCTCCTCAAGGGCATTCTCAGGAATCTGTGCAGTGGCGGCAGTCGGTGTGACGTTCGTCGCAGTACGACGCCTCTGGGGACTTGAGGTGGCAGCGATCACGGCGGCTCTGTTCGCGGCGTCAAGCTATGCGGCCTACTACGCCACCGAAGCACGGATGTACGCCCTGGTCACTCTCTTGGTGGCCTTTGGAATCCTGGCTATCACGCGGCTTTTCGAGCGCCCAACGCCACTCCGCGCCGGGCTTGTCGCGTTGATCGCCGCAAGCCTGCTCTATACCCACTACTGGAGCCTCTACCTCCTCGCCGCCGTCGGAGCCTGGTTCGTGGCAGCTGGGATCTTCGGAACCAAGCCGGATACTCGACGGTCTGGACGCTTTGGGGCGGGGAGTCTCGTGGTGGCCGGACTGGCTTTCCTGCCCTGGCTGCCCACGTTCCTCTTCCAGTCAGCACACACCGGCACGCCGTGGGCCGTGACACCACGGCTCCAAGCATCAGTGACTGGAGTGCTTCACTTCTACGACAACCAGGGGGCACAGCCTTCCGGAGGCACAACGATCACGACACTGCTCGGTTTGGTAAGTGCGGCTCTCATCATTGGCGCTGTGTTCGGAGTGGCGAAATCCGGGACTCTGATCGAACTCGATCTGCGATCCCGCGTTCCGGCCCGGCTCATGACATGGATCGTCTTCGCCACGATGACAATCGGCATCGTCGGAGCCCACATGTCGAAGAGTGCCTTTGTGCCTCGCTACGCAAGCGTCGTGTTCATACCGTTCCTCATCCTGATCGCCATCGGGACCGGGGTTGTTGCTGTGCCATGGGTCAGGCTCACCGTTGTTGGCTTCCTCGTGGTCGGCATGCTCAGTTGCTCTCTGGCAGGGACAACCACCCAGCGCACCCAATCCCGTGCGGTCGCATCGGTCATCGCCCAGCACGCTCAGCCAGGGGACCTCGTTGCCTTCTGCCCTGACCAGCTCGGACCATCGACGATGCGTGTTCTGCCGAATGGGAATCTCAGAACCGTGGCGTACCCACGTTTCAATGACCCCCGCAGAATCAACTGGGTCAACTACGCAATGGCGCTGAAGTCGACCACCCCGAAGGCCTTCGCCGAGCGATTGGACGGGGCGGCCGATGGTCACTCTGTCTGGCTCGTCTGGTCAACCGGCTACGGAACTTATAAGGACACATGTGGCCACTTGGCGTCCGCACTGATCAATCTCCCCGGCTGGGGCGGTCACCAGTGGGTCAACGCTCACCCGAAGATCTACTACCAGTCGATGAACCTGACGCAGTTTGCGCCTCCCGAGATAGCGAACGCGTCGACCTCCGCTCCGTGACTTCACACACCGTCCATCGGCCGGCGAATCACGCAACGCTCCTCGACTCCCTGCGGGTCGCCTTGGTGCCGTGGGCGGTATCTCGAATCATCGTCATCGGCTCACTCATGGCGTCCCGATGGTTAGCCGACTCGGGTCGAGTCGCGTCGGGGACTGCCATTGATCGAGTTCATCAGGGACTTGTCGGTTGGGATACAGGTTGGTATCTCTCGATCGCCTCGCATGGCTACGTCACCGCTGGACGAGAGTCAGCACGGTTTTTCCCCCTCTGGCCCGAGATCCTTCGAGGCATTCACGGCGTAGGCCTGCCACTCACCGCCTCTGCGATCATCATCACCAGCGCTCTGTGGCTCGGGGTGCTTGTCCTCGTCGACCGACTCGCCCGGATCATGGGGGCGAGTGCAACCACGAGAACGACATCACTGTGGTTGATGAGCCTCACCCCGGGTGCCTTGGCATCCGTCATGGGCTACGCCGAACCGCTCCTCGTCCTCCTGGTGACGGGAACGCTGATCATGCTCCGAAGCCGCACATCTGGCGCAGGTCTCGGATCTACCCGGTGGATCTTCGTTGGCCTGCTCGCGGCGGGAGCTTCCCTAAGCAGACCCGTAGGGGTGCTTCTTGTCATCCCCATCTGCGTGGAGGCGTGGCAACGGAGAGGTTCCGACCTGCTCGCCAGAATGCTGGCAATTCTCAGTCCCGTCGTCGCTCTGGCGGGCTTTCTCTCGTGGTGTAAGCATGCTTTCGGGGACCTACTCCTTCCCATCCACGTGCAGACCGAAGCGGCCCACCACGGGGGATTCGCGAATCCGGTTACCAGCCTCGTCACCTCATTCACCCAGGCGACCTCTGGCCACGCCAGCGTCGCTTTCCACCTCGTCTGGGTGGGCGTCGCACTTGTACTC
>JBAXAR010000118.1:0-5796 GCA_037142475.1 Actinomycetes bacterium | reverse complement strand
GACTACGACATCGATCTCGAATCGATTACAGACTCCAAGATTCCCGATGAGATGGCCGTGCTGTCTCATTCATTTGTCAGCATGGTGAACAAGGTCCGGATCCGTGAACAGAAGCTGACCCAACAGGTCCGGCGCTTGACGGTCGAGATTGACGCCAAGAAGCGCGAGCAGTCCGTGAGTGAGCTCACCGACTCGGACTTTTTCAACGAGATCGTGGAAAAGGGCAAGATTCTGCGCCAGCGTGTCAAGGGCCACGATGACGACGGCGCTTCGAGCACGATCGGTGGCCCCCCGGCGGACTGAGGGTCCCATCACATTGGCCTCGGCCTCACCGAGACCATTCGACAGGGGCTTCGTAGCGGTACGGGCCAGAGCGTGCGGGTGACCTCAGGTCTCAAAGGTCGACCCGTTCGGACTGTTTCAGGGCGCCGAGGCCACGTTGGTCGCCTCTCGCCTTCGGTGGATCAGTCCGAGAGGCGCTTTCGACGTCGCAGCTGGGGGTTGAGGAGGGCGTCTTGCCACGTCCGCATCATCAGGCGTGAGGTGGGAATCGCCACGATCCCGAAGATGACGGCCAAGATCGGCGCCAGGACCGGGAGACTCAACCCGGTCGTCAAAGCCATGACACCACCAGCGACGATGAGGCCGGCCGCAAAGGGAATGAGGTCGACGATGAATGACACCCGGGCTCGGCGCTCATCAGGGACGAGTGAGAGTGCCGCTCGGCGGGCGACATCATCGATGCTCCACCACGGCACCCTCCATGCAACAACACCGACGATCACCATGGGCAGCACACTGGTGGAGACTCCGAGAATGAGGATCATCCCACCAGCGACCACCGCGATGGGCAGGATGGCCAGTGATCCAGGGATATCCAGACGCTCCATCAAAGTGGTGACCACAAAACGCTGGAGAAGCCAACAGATAGCAAAGACGGTCAACAGCGTGAGGCCGTAGAGGATCTGGAGCCTCGCTTCAGAACCCTGATGCTTGTCGGCGGCGATGAGGAAGGACCCCTCAAGGGACATTCCGGCGATGAACGCCATCAATGAGGTGATGAACATCGCTTTGAACGCCTTCACGCCGTTGACGAACGTCCATGCGCTAGCGATGGCCTCTCGATGAGATTCGACCTGGGCGGTTCCTTGGCCGATCGCCCGGCCTTTCAGGGATCGGGGGAGAACGATGGCGAGCACAACGAGGCCAATCGGGCAGGCGATGAGGATGGTCGGGAGCGGGACACCGAGCGGGACCAAGATCAGCGGGGCGAGAGCCGGGACGGCGAGGCCCACCAACTGGCCGCCGTAGCGCCATGAGGTGATCCATGGGTAGATCAGACGCCCCTCTCCTGCGTTGAACAGGTCGCCGATGATGGCCCACACGATCAGGGGGAGGAGGAAGTTCAGCTGGTCGGCGAGGAGCCACAAAAGACCCGTACCCGCCACGGTGGTGCTGGGAATTGCGACGAGGATGAGCGCCACGGTGAACGCGGCTGCGTAGGCGAGCGCCACCCTGATGAAGGCCAGATCCCGCCGAATGTGATCGATCCAGGTGATCTGGATGAAGGCCACAGCGGCGAGGCCAATCCCCCCGAGTGGGTAGATGATGACGAGGCCCCGGGAGCCGAGGAGGTGGACGAAGCGAGCAGCAGCGACGACCTCGGTGATGAAGCCAAGGGCGAAGACCAGCGCCAGAGCGAGTGCCAGCGATCGGGCACGTGTCCGCAGATTGCCGGCGGAGGTGTCAGACGTTTCTGCAGCGAGTCGGGAACCGGTTGATGCGGCGAGATGCTCGGGTGCCGGGTTAAGGCGACTCGACTCTTCAGACGTGTCGCCTGGAGCTCCAGGTGGCGTTTTGGAGGGCTTGGTCGCTGCAAAGCCCCACGGGTCGTCATCCCCCGGTCCGTTGTCGGCTGTTCGCATTGTGAACGGCACTCCTCAGTGTTGGGTCATCGGGATGGTGATCACTCTTTGCGGACCATCAGCGCTCCGTATCCCTAGAGGCGCCCGATCAGGCCTGCGTTACTATTGCACCTCTAGTATGCGACAAAATGTGGTGTGACCAACGAAGGAGCAAATCGACGGCCGCTGCTCCGAGGACCTCTCGAGAGCGAGGACCTCTGCACTCATTGAGTCGGGATCGCCAGGGGGCCTTCCGAGAAGGCCTCAAGCGGGGCCAGGGGTGGCCGGCAGGTCAACCCTTTCGTCATACTGCTGAGTTTGTGGTTGGGTTTGTGTTGGTTGGCGCAGGTGCGAATGATGGAGGAACGTTGTACCGATCGAGTTCAGATCGCAGATCCACGATGAGGAGCCTTTGATGGCTGATCGCCTGTCGAACGATGACAACAGGAAACGGCAGTCGGGCTTGCTCGACGCTATTTTCGATGTCGTCGAGAGCGACACCACACGAGTTGATGATGAAGCAGAATCGATGTTCCGGGCTAAGGCGCTGGATCAGATCGATGTCCCGGCGCAGGTCGACCACCTTCTCCCGCTGACGTCGAGGCGCACGTGGGTCGGCGTGGCCAGCGCCGCCATTGTCATTGTGGCCGGGATTATCTATGCCGCCTCGACCGAGTCGATCTCTGAGGTCACCTCTGATGGTCGGGCTGTCGCACCTCCTGGGCTCGCCATTGCCACGGCCTCAGTGGCGGGAACCCTCACCTCGAGCGCCGTTCACGATGGAAATCGAGTCTCAGCGAACCAGGTGGTGGCTCGAGGCACGACCTCGACGGGATCGCCGATCGAGATCCGCTCCCCGATTACCGGTGTCATCTGGCAGGTCTTGGCCCCTGAGGGTGGTTCAGTCAAGGCAGGCGAGGCCGTCGTCACGGTCCTGCCCCCCGGCAGTCGATCCAGCATCCTTGTCGCATTGCCTGAGGCAGCAGCCACCGAGGTGAAGTTTGGCCAGGAGGTCCGTCTCTCGGGAAACGAAGGCAGCATGCTGTTGGGAATTGTCGATCACGTGGCGGGCGCCCCACTCCCGTCGGCCACCGCTGCGCAGTTGGTTGGAGTGCCCAAAACCGAGGCCGGTCTCTCGGTGGTTGTGTCGATCCACCCTGAGGAGTTTGTTGAGCCCGGGGCGTTGTTCTCGGCCCGCATTGTCGTGTCCAAGAAGAGCCTCCTCGAGCAATTCCTGGAACTCAGGTGACCGCAACCACCATTGAGACTGCTGTTGACGGGGGGGCCTCAGCCGCTATGGCCAAGGTGCCACGTCGAAAGCGTGTCAAGGCGACCCGGATGCTCCAGATGGACTCCACCGAGAGCGGTGCTGCATGCCTCGGGATGGTCATGGGGGCTCATGGGCGTCACGTGACGCTCGATGAGCTCCGGGTGACCTGCGGTGTGGCGAATCGGGAGGGCGCCACGGCGGCCAATCTCGTCAAGGCGGCCGAGCACTACGACATGGCAGCCTCAATCGGGAAGTTTGAGCCTGAGGAACTCAAGGCTCTCGAACTCCCCCTGATCGCTAACTGGCGGTTCCACCATGATGTGGTGGTCGAGGGGTGGTATCCCGGTGGCTGGTATCTGTTTGATCCTGCTCGGGGACCTCGTCGATGCGATGACGCAGAGTTCGATGAGGCCTTCACTGGACTCGTCGTCCAGACGACGCCGGGTCCAGACTTTGCTCCGGGCGGAGAGATGGCCAAGGCACTGCGCCGGTTGGCGATCATCAGTGGTCGAGTGGCCCCCGCCCTCCTTATGGTGGTCCTCATCACCTTGCTGATGATCGTCCCGACGATTCTGGTGCCGCAGATTATGAGTCGCTACGGCGAGCACTTGTCGGGCCTCATTGGACTGACTGCCATCACCGCCGTCTTTGGTCTGCTGGTGGCAATGCTTGTGCAAACTGGTCTGTTGGCGCTTCAGGGGACGCTGTCAATGAGGATCGCCACGAAGGTTTCTGTCCGTCTCGGCGCGGCGATCGTCCATCAACTCCTCCGACTACCGGCCAGCTTCCACCTCCAGCGGGGAGCATCGTCAGTGGCCCAGCGAGCCTCGCTGATTGACTCAACCTCCAGCGGCGTCTCGGCCCTCGCGCTGACGATGACGGCCGGATTGATCACCAGCCTCATTGCCATGGTCATCTTGTTGATTGTGGAGCCGATCACCGGTCTCGTGGCAATTGGGGTTGCCCTCGGCACCGGCGTGATCGTTCACCGGACGGCGCTGCGAGCACAGCACGAAGCGGCACGCACGATCACCGAGAAGGTGGCGGTCGGTGCCGCGACGGCCGCTGTCCTCGCTCAGTTCGACTCGATCAAGGCCTCCGGCTGGGAGGACGGGATGATCGCCCGCGTCGTCGCCACCCACAATCAGCTCCTTGAGGCTGATCAGGACTTCGGCATCCTCCGTCTCCGCCTCGGTCTCCTCCCACCAGCTCTCACCGGGATCGGGATGATCGGTATCACCGGTGTCACGATGCTCGAAGTTGTCCTCGGCCAACTCCCTGCTGGGTCAGTTTTGGCGGTGATCGCCCTGACGGCAATCCTGATCGCCCCAGTCGGCCAGATCGTCGACGCCCTCGATCAGTTTCATCTCCTCGAAGCCTCGCTGGACCAGATCGACGAGATCATGGAAGCGGACTTGGAAGACGATTACGCCGACAACGGCTCACCCTCGGCACCGGCATCGCTCCGTGGCGACCTGCTCCTTGACGACGTGACCTTCGGTTACAACGAACTCGCCAACCCAGTGATTAAGAATCTGACCCTGCACCTCGAGCCCGGTGGTCGCGTGGCTCTTGTGGGCCGATCAGGGTGCGGGAAGTCCACGATCGCCCGACTCGTTGCCGGTCTCTACCGGCCGTGGTCGGGCCAAATCCTGATCGACGGACTCCCCAGATCGCAGCACGCCCCCTACGTCCTCACCGACGGCCTGGCCCTCGTTGATCAGGACGTGGCAATTTTCGCCGGGACCATCAGAGAGAACGTGACGCTGTGGGATCACACGATTCCCGATATCGACGTCCTCGCCGCTCTGGCTGACGCGCAGTTGGCAGAGGATGTGGCGGCTCGGGCTGGGGGCCTCGATGCCCTCCTGAGTGAGGGAGGCTCTGACCTCTCAGGAGGACAGCAGCAACGTCTTGAGATTGCCCGTGCCCTTGTCCGTCGCCCCGCACTCCTCGTGATGGACGAAGCCACGACGGCGCTTGATCCTCAGACGGAGCGGTTGGTTGACGAGGCGATTCGCCGCAGAGGTATCGCATGTCTCGTTGTCGCACACCGGCTCTCGACCATTCGGGACAGTGATCAGATTCTGGTGCTCGATGACGGAGCGGTGGTCGAGTCCGGGACACACGCGGAGCTCACGGTCGAGGGTTCGCTCTATCTTCGGGTGGTGGAATCAGGATGATGATGGACCACACCGACGCCCGAGAACTCAACCCTGCAGATCGCATCGCCCTCGACTCAGGAGAGGCAATCGAGGTCATTTCTGGAGAGGTGCTGCTCTTTGCCCAGCGCCCCGATGGACGTCGGATCGAGTTGACCAAGTTGTCCTCGGGGCAGCTGGCGGTGGGGTGCGAGACCACGTCGAATGGGACCTCACTGCTCATCATCGGCCTGCCCGGAGCGAGAGTTCTGACAACGACGGTGGCCGAGATCAGGGCACAGGATCGGTCCGAACTCCTCGAAGAGTGGGTGTTCGTTCTTGGTGATGCCGCCCGAGGCGGTCGATGGGCCGAGAAAATCGTGGCCCCCGACGGGTCGCCGATCAGACTGGCCCCCGGGGAGAACGTGTCATCGCACGCCCGAGCGGTTGCCCTCTCCGACCACAGGATCCAGGGCTGGCT
>JBAXAR010000117.1:0-5888 GCA_037142475.1 Actinomycetes bacterium | reverse complement strand
CCCCTGTGCCAAGGAGGGAGCCGAGGCTGAGGACGATGGCGGCAAGACGAGCGGCTAGGGCATCGAACCCATGGCGAGAGGCGTCCAAGCCGGACTCTCCAGAACACACACGCCGCACCACGGAGACGAGGACTCCGAGGGTGCACCATGCCCACGCCAGCCAACAGAGAACAATCGCTATCGAAGCAACACCGGTGAAGCGCTGCGCTCCTCCGGGGAGAGGGGACCCGGTGGCGACGAGAAGAACCATCGGGACAGTGAGAAGGATCCCCGCTGCGGCAATGGCCTCGACGACCTCACTTGGTCGCCGCCTCATGCAGCGTCCACGTCAAGATGGAATGCCGTCGAGACGACATCTGGGCTTCCAAGGACGGTGAGCGTGCAGGCCGGACCTTGTCCCGAGACGCGCAGGGGGCTGGACCCGCTCCTCGTTGAGGACAATCCGGCACAATCGCTCGAGATCGACAGTGTCTGAGCACCGCTCCACGCGAGTACCGCGTGCCACGCTCCCGGGGTAGTAACCGGATAGGTGGCACTGATGGCATCGGGACCGACCAGCCACCCATCGAATCGGGCTCCGCTGACGGCTACCGCAGCGAGCGCCGGAAGCGTCATGAGTGTCGTGGCGTCACCAATGGCCGCTGCTGGTTCTTGGCTCACCGCCCTACCCTCGGGAATGAGAGCGGGGGACTGTGCAGCGCCATCTCCGTCGGCTTGAGAAGCACGCATGACCGAGTGCTCGAGGGTTCCAGAAGGGGTGGGCGTGGCCGGCACCCCGTCATGGTCAGTGGAGACCCTGGGGGTCGAGTTCCGTGCAGGGTGAGCGGCGGCCGGCATACGTGGAACAGGTGTGGCGTGGAGCGCCCGAGATGGCCGGGAAGTACGAGGCGCCAGGGAATCGGCAGCTGCCCCCCATCCTGATGCCAGCAGGGTACCGAGGAGGGCGAGGCAGGCGGCAAGCATCGCCCAGCGACGTGCGGGAACCTCCGGAACTCCCCAGGTACCAGGCGCAAGATTCTCCTGCATCGTCGAAACATAGGTCGCCTCATGACTGAATCCTTCGCGCCACCTCCCGGCCCGCAGCTGCAAGCCGACGGGGTGAGATGCCGGTCATTGCCGCGAGTTCGCGATAGCTGTATCCGAGAACTTCGCGTCCATAAAGGGCGGCTGCGCCGATTCGGTCTTCGTCAGAGGAGCCTTCAACGAGTTGCATCACGACTGACTCGAAGGGGTCATCGTCGAGCGTGGGTGGCGGCTCGATCTGGGTCCCGTCGACACGCTCCATCGAGACCAGTCGGGCTCCATCGGTGGTCATGTCGATGCGACGGCGCATTCGGCATCGAAGTGCGTTCAGGAGGTCTGGGGCTGCGTACGGGCGCGCCTCGCCGCCCCATTCGTGGAGGATCTCGTAGGTGGTCGTGATCAGATCGGCGAGAAACGATGAAGGGTCATCACCGGTTCCACGGCCCCACTGGAGCCGACGAGCGACCGAGACCACGCCCGGAAGCAAAGTTTGAAGGAGGGCCCGCTGGATCAAAGGGTGCGAGGGTATGGCAGCGAGTAGGTCGCCAACGAGTCGTGCTCGCTCGATCTGATCCAGCCCGCCTCCTGGTTCGAGGAGTCGAACGATGTCGCCGAGGTCGGCAATGCCCAGCAATGCGAGGCGAGGCTGGAGGCTCACCAAGATGGTGGCAGCCTCTCGGGAACTTCGCGATCGAGCGAGCGATCGCCATTCGAGGCGGAGGTGGTCAAGTTGCCGGTTCTGTGGTGTGGTCATGGCCACACGGTGAGCGCGCACCCTCCCCACATCCCTCCCTCAATCCCTCACCCCTGAGGAAAACTTTCATGGGAGTGTTCCGGCTACGATGAGCAGGGTGAACATCGAGGACTTCTACGCACAAGACGAGCGCCGACGGGCCTCGGCCGAGGTCGAGTTCGGACGAGATTGGCGGGACACGAATTCAGTTCGCTACGAACTGAGTTGGGTGAACGACACCGGCGAGCTGTATCTCATGCGAGAGCCGCTCACCACCGTCTACGAAGACCCACTTGGTGACTTCACCGTGAACCCAGAGAGTCTCGATGACCTCGTCGTGAGCATCTTGGGCGTCGTCACCACACAAGAGCGCGTCGAGGAAGTCCTCGAGGGCTGGCAGGGTGCTATGGGCCAGGCCGAGGGCATTGAGTGGATGGCAGGGCGCCTTCGAGGCGCCGGCATCCTCGCCTAGGGGGCTCAGCCCGCCGTTGATTCGGCGGGTGAATCGAGTCCCAAGAGGGTGGCAGTGAACTGCGTGGCGAGGTTGTTCGTCCCCATATCGGAATCGTCCGGCAAAAGGCCGGAACCGACGAGAAGATCTGCGAGCCGACACATGATGACGGCGAATCGGAAGCCCGCAAACACTTGGTACCAAAGCAGGTCGTTCATCGTCCTGCCGACGAGTGCTTCGTAGCGAGCGACGGTCTCGTCGTGCGAGGGGAAGCCTGCAGGACGAGCAACGCCGAGGCCCTCGGAGAATTGTCGGTCGAAGTAGAGCCACCACCCAAGGTCAAGCTCAGCCTGTCCGACGGATGCCATCTCCCAGTCCAGCACTGAGGCCGCCCGGTAGTTGTCCCAGATGATGTTGCCGATTCTGCTGTCTCCCCATGACAACACCAGTGGCCCTGTCTCGGTGGGCCGGTGCTCGACGAGCCAGTCCCAGATCGCCTCAGTCGTCGGCTGCGGGCGTCCTTGGGCGGCCCAGTCAAGGAACGAGCGGTAGTAGGCCATCTCTCGATCAAGGCCCGGGGCACCGTGTGCGTCCTCGGCAAGGAAACCAAGACCAAGTTCCCTCCAGTCGAGTTGGTGAACCTTGGCCAGCGTCTCAATCCCGTCCCACCACAAGGTGGCCTGTTCCTCGGGAGTCGACTCGAGAAGCCAGCCCTCCATCGTGTAGGGCAGGTTGTCGGCGGGGACGCGTCCTTCGACATGGTCCATGACGAAGAAGGGGACGCTGAGGTACTTCGTGTCGTCCTCGTACCAGCGCAAGACTGGGACTGGAACACCGGGAATCCCCTGAAGGGCCTTCATCACCGTGTATTGATGCGAGAAGTCCGCATCGAGGAAGAGGGTGTGGCGAGTTGGATGGACGCGAACGACAAGGCGATGCTCCGCCCTCTCGCTACCTTCAGTCCATCGAGCTCTCGTGAGGATGGTCTCGTTCGAAAAACCACTCGACGCAGGGGCGTCGACCTCGAGGATCTCGGGGTTGGCACCGTCGGGAAGGACAGTCCCAAGCCACTCAGTGAGGGTGGCGGTCAATTCGGCAGGGTCACGTTGGGTCAGTTCAGGCACGTTGGCAGCCTACGCACGATGGCTAGGTTGTGTGGGTGGAACTTCGTTTGGATCTTGAGGAGATCGTCGTGCGGCTCGCGGATCCGTCAGAGACTTCCTGCATCAGCGTCAGGGTGGTCGAGCCCGCCGGGGCCACACCGATGAGCCACAGTCACCGTCTCGGCGACGTGGTGGCTGCCCGCCATATCGGCGCGCTCGAAGCAGGTGGCGAGGTCGTGATCGACCCAGCCATTCTCAGGTTTTTGGCTGCTGGTGAGGTCGATGAGTCGTGGGAAGCCGACCTCGAAGCGATGATTGATCGTGCGGCGACAAAGGGCTGGATTGATGATCACGGCCGGATCCGAGCCCATGTCGAATGGCCGGGTTCTCGACCCTGAGACCGATGGGGCGTCGGCGAGTCGCTACCATCTGAGGTACGCGCGCTGTCGAAGGGCGGCGCTGACGAAGGGGGAGTGCCGTGGGCGTCCAGAGCTACGACAAGTTGTACATCGGCGGCGAATGGGTTGCTCCTGCGGGCACTGACATGATCGAAATCATCTCGCCCTATACCGAGCAGGTCATCGCCACTGTTCCCGACGGTACGGAGGCTGACATTGATCGAGCGGTTGCCGCCGCACGAATTGCGTTTGACAGTGGCCCATGGCCAAGGATGTCGATTACCGAGCGTGCTGAGGTCCTCGCCAAGGTTGGCCAACGTCTCGGTGAGGAGCTGCCGGCGATGGCAGAGATCATCACCGCCGAGATGGGCACACCGATCCTGTTCAGCCAACTGGCACACGTCGGGGCGCCGATGATGATCTTCAATTACTTCGCAGGGATTGCCGAGAGTTTCAAGTTCGACGCAGTACGGCCAGGTGTCCTCAGCCCCGAGGTACTTGTGACCAAGGAGCCTGTGGGTGTTGTCGGAGCGATTGCCCCGTGGAATGTCCCACTTTTTCTGGCAGCGGCAAAGCTCGCGCCTGCCCTGCTCGCTGGTTGCACCGTCGTGTTCAAGCCTTCGCCGGAGACCCCACTCGATGCGTTGCGGCTGGCCGAGATCATTGAGGAATGTGGCCTGCCCAAGGGCGTCCTCTCCGTGGTGCCCGCCCACCGTGAAGTCTCAGAACACCTCGTCAGGCACCCTGATGTCGACAAGATCACGTTCACCGGTTCGACCATCGCCGGGAAGAAGATTGCAGGACTCTGTGGGGAGCAGCTCAAGCGGTGCACGCTCGAGCTCGGAGGAAAATCCGCAGCAATCCTGCTTGACGATGTCGACCTTGATGCGACATTGCAGCTGTTGATGCCCAATGCCCTCATGAACAACGGGCAGGCATGCATCGCTCAGACTCGGATCCTCGCCCCGCGAGCGCGGTACGCAGAGGTCGTCGACGCCATCTGCCAGCAGGTGGCTGACGCATGGGGTGTCGGTGACCCTATGGACATGTCCACCGCTGTCGGACCGCTCGTCGCTTCGCGCCAGCGTGACCGCGTCGAGGGCTACATCGCGAAGGGCATCAGCGAGGGCGCTCGCGTGGCTATCGGTGGCGGTCGGCCTTCGTCGCAATCGCATGGCTGGTTTGTTGAGCCCACGATCTTCGCCGACGTGGACAACAAGATGACGATTGCCCAGGAGGAAATTTTCGGGCCGGTGCTCGTCGTGATCCCTCATGATGGGGACGCAGATGCGGTGAGCATCGCCAATGACTCTGACTACGGGCTCTGTGGCTCGGTCTTCACGGCGGACAATGATCGCGGTCTTGGTGTCGCTCGGCAGGTCCGGACCGGGACCTACATGCTCAACAGCGGTACTCCCATCGACTTCGGCACGCCATTCGGTGGCTACAAGCAATCGGGTGTCGGCAGGGAGTTTGGCCCCGAAGGCCTTGAGAGCTTCCTTGAGACGAAGTCAATCAACCTGCCCCCGGGCTACACCCCGGTGGTCTGAGTCAGATCACCATCTCTGACTCCTTCCCGGAGGAGCGAGCACCAGGCGCAGCGCCGGACCCAGACGCCTCTCCGAGAGGAGAGAGTCTGGGCTATGTCGCATCGCTCGATGGCATCAGGGCGCTCGCTGTTCTCGGCGTCATCATCTATCACGCCGGCGTCAGTTGGCTGCCGGCTGGGTTTCTCGGCGTCGACACATTCTTCGTCCTGTCCGGTTTCCTCATTACGACGCTGCTCCTGAATGAACTTCGCCACACCTCGACGGTCAGGCTTGGAGCATTCTGGGCCCGCCGAGCGCGAAGGCTTCTCCCGGCGATCTTCCTCGTCGTCTCGTTCTGTGCCCTCTTCGTGTGGTTCGGTGCAGCCAAGGGGACGTATCCGGGGTTCCGGCTTGATGCACTCTCAAGCCTTCTCTACGTCGCCAACTGGCATTTCGTTCTGCAGGGGGCGAGTTATTTCGTGGCGACGTCAGCGCCCTCAACCCTGACCCACACCTGGAGCCTCGCGATCGAGGAGCAGTTCTACGTCATCTGGCCGCTGGTGCTGTTCGGTCTCGCCAAGATGGGGCGAGGGGCTAAGACCCTCCTGATCCTCTGTGGCGTGGGGGCAGTCGCCTCAACGCTTGAGATGG
>JBAXAR010000116.1:0-6033 GCA_037142475.1 Actinomycetes bacterium | reverse complement strand
GAACGAGGCCCCACTCTCCGACCTCACGCAGGCGATCAGCGGATCCGCAGGAGTGGTTCTCGTTCTCCTCGACGGCTTGGGAGCCTCCCAACTGGCCGATCGGAGTGCGCTCGCACCCCTGCTGGCGGCCAGGCAGATCGAGCCGATCACCTCAGTTGCCCCGTCAACCACCGCTGCCGCTCTCACCAGCCTCACGACGGGTCGCCCGCCGGGTGCCCATGGCATCGTCGGATACCGATTTGCTCTTGGCGAGGACATCCTGCAGTCACTTCGGTGGACTGTCGATTCGAATGACGCAACTCGCCAACATCCTCCAGAACAGGTCCAGCGTTCGACACCACTGCTGATCAGGAAGGGTCGAGCGGTGCCGTACGTGGGGCGTAAAGCGTTCGCAACCAGCACCTTCACCAAGGCCCATCTCCGAGGTTCGAAGTATCTCAGCGTTGAAGGACCCGATGAGATGCCCGCCGTGGTGGCAGAGGCACTTCAAAGCGATGACTTGGTGATCTGTTATCACGACGCTATCGACAAGATCGCTCACGCCGAGGGTCTTGGCGCTGGGTTTGATGACGCCGTGAGGAGAGCCGATCGGCTCCTGGCCGAAATAAGGGGTGCCGTTCCCGACGACGTGACGATTGTCGTGACCTCTGACCATGGTCAGGTTGATTGCGGCCCGACCGCGATCGAGATTCCGAAGCACCTCTTGGCCCTGGTCGACTTCATGAGCGGTGAGGGTCGCTTTCGTTGGCTCCATGCCCATCCAGGGCAAGCGACTGACCTCGTTGAGCGAATGCGAGGCGTGCTGGATGCCACATGCTGGGTGAAATCGCGTCGGGAGGTGATTGCCGCTGGCTGGCTGGGGGAGGTTGATGACGAAGTGGTTGATCGACTCGGTGACGTGGCGATTCTTCCGTTCATCGACGCCTTCGTCCCTGATCCCGCAGAGCCTCTCGAAGTGAGGATGAAGAGCCGTCATGGCTCACTCACCGAGGCCGAAATGATGGTGCCCTTGATCGTTCTGTGAGCCTGCTGTGCCTTGCAGTACTCCTGGGGGAATTCAGGTGGCATCATCGATTCATGGAAAACGATGGCACCAGCGTTCCACCAGCAGCTGAGCTGCTGGCCCCTGACGAGGTTTTTTCACCCCCCGAGCGGTCACTGGACCAGGCAGGGCTGGCTGAGGACGACTCGTCAGGGTCGATCGAACAGCCGGCCAAGGTGATGCGGATTGGCACCATGGTCAAGCAGCTCCTCGACGAGGTACGTGCTGCACCGATCGATGAAGCGGGTCGGAGTCGACTTCGGGAGATCTATGAGACCTCGGTTGTCGAGCTCGGCACCGGGCTGTCGGATGACCTTCGCGAGGAACTCAACCGGATGGCGCCACCATTCGGTGAGGAGGTCCCCAGTAGCTCTGAGCTGCGGGTCGCTCAAGCTCAACTTGTCGGGTGGCTTGAAGGTCTCTTCCACGGCATCCAAGCGGCCCTGATGGCCCAGCAGATGGCGGCTCGCGCACAACTTGATCAGATGCGCCAGCAGACGCTCCCTGAGGGAGACCCCGCCGCTGCGATTCGCCCTGGAACGTACCTCTAGGGCCTCGGGCGAGGTGGCGAGGGTCGCGCTATCTTCGGGGATGACACCGGTGTAGTTCGGTCAGCGGTGTCGAGAGGTTCGAATTCGTTATCCCGGAAGGCCAGCGTTGTCAGATAAATCGTTCTCCCATCTCCATACCCACACCGAGTACTCGATGCTCGATGGAGCGGCGCGAATCGGGGACCTGGTGAAGGCGGCGGTCCAAGATGGCCAGCCAGCCCTTGGCATCACCGACCACGGCAACATGTATGGGGTCCTCGAGTTCTACAAAGCCTGCAAGGCCGAAGGGATTAACCCGATCATCGGGACCGAGGCCTACATGGCGCTTGAGTCCCGCCATGAGCGCCCGGTACGACGGGGCAAGATTGATGATGGGGGCGGAGACGCTGGCGGCGGCAACAAGCTCTACTACCACCTGACGCTGCTGGCTGAGACGACGCAGGGCTACAAGAACCTGCTGAAGTTGTCGTCCGCTGCATACCTCGAGGGGTACTACTACAAGCCCCGCCTCGACTGGGAACTCCTCGAGAAGTATCACGAGGGCCTCATCGCCACCACAGGCTGCCCTGGCGGCGTGGTCCTTCAAGCGCTGCTCGCGGGCGACGAGGATGAGGCCCTTCGAAGGGCTGCTCGCCTCCAGGACATCTTTGGTAAGGACAGCCTGTTCGTCGAGTTGCAGGATCACGGTCTCAGTGAGCAGCGTCAGACCAATCCGCAATTGATCCAAATCGCCTCGAAGATCGGCGCTCCGCTCCTTGCGACCAATGACAGTCACTACACACATCGACATGACGCCGAGGCACACGATGCCCTCTTGTGTGTTCAAACCGGAGCAATGCTCTCGGACACGAACCGCTTCCGCTTCGACGGAACAGAGCACTACCTGAAGAGCGCCGCCGAGATGAGGCATCTCTTCAAGGACTACGAATCGGCCTGTGACTCGACGCTTCTGATCGCTGAGCGGGCCAACGTCGAGCTCGAGTTGGGGAAGCCGAGCCTTCCCGAGTTCCCAGTTCCTGATGCGATCAAGGGGGACACCTATGAGGAGCGTGGCTCGCAGTACCTGCGGCAGCTGACCTACGAAGGAGCCCATGTCCGATACGGAGCATCGCTCGATACGGAGATCGTTGAACGCCTTGACTATGAACTTCGCGTCATCTCCGAAATGGGGTTCTCGGCGTATTTCCTTGTCGTCTGGGACCTGATCCGCTTCGCGCGTGAGTCAAATATCCGTGTTGGACCTGGTCGAGGGTCGGCCGCCGGATGCTGTGTGGCGTACTGCCTCGGGATTGTGGATCTCGACCCGATCCGTTTTGACCTGCTCTTTGAGCGGTTCTTGAATCCGGGTCGAAAGCAGATGCCCGATATCGACATGGACTTCGATGAGCGCTATCGGGGAGACATGATCAAGTACGCCGCCGAGCGGTACGGATCTGACCGAGTTGCCCAGATCGTTACGTTCTCGACGATCAAGGCTCGTGCGGCCGTTCGCGACGCTGCTCGCGTCCTTGGTTTCCCCTATCTCGACGGTGACCGGGTGGCCAAGGCGATGCCACCGCTGGTGATGGGCCGAGACACCCCGCTTGCAGCGTGTCTGGAAGAAATCCCAGGTCTTGAGGACGGCTATGTCGCCGCACAGGAACTTCGAGAGATGTACGAGACCGATGAGGTGGCGCATCGCATCATTGATGTGGCCAAGGGCCTCGAGGGACTCCGTCGTGGTGACGGAATCCATGCAGCCGCCGTGGTGATCTCCAAGGATCCGCTCACTGAGTACCTCCCCATTCAGCGCAAGCCCGACTCGTCCGGCAATATCGAGGATTCCCCGATCGTCACGCAGTACGAGATGGGTGGCGTTGAAGAACTCGGCCTACTCAAGATGGACTTCTTAGGCCTCAGAAACCTGTCGGTCATGGAGCGCTGCCTTGATCTCGTCGAGGCGGCGACAGGGGAGCGACCCGACATCGACAACGTCGACCTTGCTGACGAAGAGGTCTTCGCCATGTTGCGCCGAGGGGAGTCGGTTGGGGTCTTCCAACTTGAGGGGCGCCCGATGCGCGCACTGATGCGATCCCTCGCCCCGACCTCCTTCGGCGACGTCGCCGCTCTCGTGGCGCTGTATCGACCAGGCCCGATGTCCACCAACATGCACAACGACTACGCCGACCGAAAGAACGGTCGCAAAGCAATCACGTACCAACACGAAGATCTTGAACCTCTGCTGAAGGACACGCAGGGTCTCATGATCTACCAAGAGTCGATGATGAGGGTGGCTCAGAAGTTTGCCGGCTACACCCTCGAAGAGGCCGACAACCTCCGCAAGGCGACGGGAAAGAAAGATCGAGTCCTGATCGCAAAGGAACGAGTGAAGTTCGTCAAGGGCTGCGCAGACACGGGCTACGGAGCGGACCTTGGCACAGAGCTCTTCGACGTGATCGAACCCTTCGCCGACTACGCCTTCAACAAGAGCCATTCCTATGGCTATGGCCTGATTGCCTACCAAACGGCATGGCTCAAGGCGCATCATCCGGTGGCCTACATGGCGGCCCTGCTGACCTCAGTCAAGGATGACAAGGAAAAGACGGCGGTCTACTTGAGTGAGTGCCGTTCGATGGGCATTGAGGTTCTTGTCCCTGACGTCAATACGTCGCTGGCCGATTTCGCCCCTCGCCATGATGGCTCCGATTCTCCGGGGATCGTCTTCGGCCTTGCCGCGGTGCGCAACGTCGGCGAGAGCTTGGTCGAGCGCATCGTGACGGAACGCTCCGCTGGAGGTGACTTCGAGGACTTCTTCGATTTCTGCCGACGTGTCGACACCATGGTCCTGAACAAGCGAACCATTGAGTCGCTTGCGAAGGCCGGTGCCTTCGACTCGATGGGACACCCTCGACAAGGCCTTGCCCTCGTTGCCGACGACATCATTGAGCGGACGATCGACCGACGTCGAGAGCATGACGTGGGCATCTCGACACTGTTCGCTTCCGCTGCTCAAGAGTCAGGCGATGACCAGGCACATTGGGAGGGCACCTCGGTGCCGATCCCTGATCGTGAGTTCGACAAGTCGACCCGACTTGCGTTCGAAAAAGAGATGCTTGGGCTCTATGTCTCGGACCACCCACTCATGGGACTTGAACGAGCGCTCAGCCGTCACACTGATGCCTCAATCGGAGACCTCAAAGAACTTGCTGAGGCTCCAGGTGGTCCTGAGTCAACGATCCGCTCAGTGGGCGGAGTGGTGACTGACCTCAAGACGAACTACACCAAAAAGGGCGAGTTGATGGCTCGCTTCCTCTTGGAGGATCTGCAGACGGGCATCGAGGTCTTCGTCTTCCCCAAGACGATGTCGCAGTACGGAGCGCTCCTTAAGAACGACACCATCGTGGTGATCAGGGGCCGAGTTGACACTCGAGACGAAGCTCCGAAGATCACGGCGATGGACATTGCCGCGCCGGTTCTCCAGGCGGTCGGGACGTCTGAGATTCGCGTCAATCTGCCGCTCACCCATCTCACCGACACGGCGGTCACCGAACTCAAGGGCGTGCTCACTGAGCACCCCGGTGATTGTCCTGTCTTGCTCCACGTTGGCGACAAAGTCCTGCGTCTTCCCCCAGAATTCAATGTTGATTCCCGCCTCGTTATCGGTGAATTGAGGCGCTTATTTGGGATCAACGCCATCGTCGCGAGCTGAAGAATGACGCTCCGAATCCTGAGGGGCCCGCCAGCGTCATAGACTGTGGTCATGCCTATGGAGGTCACGACCAAGGACACCACCGCGATCTCGGAGGATGAACTCCTCGAGATGGCACTTCTGTGCGCCGATAGGGAACCGCGTTTCGACGTGGAGTACCTCACCGCAGTGAAGGAAGAGTGGGTGCTCATCTCGTCAGCCCGAGAGGGGAACAAGCTCCGCGGGTACTCGTTCTCAACCCTTGAGCGCATCGGCGGCACTCCCTCGCTGCTGGTCGGCCTCGGCCTCGTTGATCGCAACTCCAAGGCCGAGCAAGCCCTGAAGGCACTCTTGGCCGATCAGTTCCGCCGAGCGCTGTTGGCGTTCCCAGACGAAGACGTGCTTCTCGGAACCCGCCTGATGACGACCCACGGGTTCCGTGCGTTCCAAGGCCTTGAGGACGTCGTCCCCCGCCCTGAGCACAAGCCCTCGGGCGAGGAGCGCGCATGGGCGCGTCGACTGGCCAAGCGGTTCGGAAACGACAAGGGTCTCGACGATCGAACCTTCATCATCGACACGAAATCCACAGAGCAGGTCGGTGGTCTTGACGTGATCGCTCCGAAGGCGAAGATCCCTGCGGGCGTCGAAACCTTCTTCGCCGATGTCAATGCCGACAAGGGCCACCGCCTGGTGGTCTTCGGTTGGGCCATGGCTGAGGACTTGGCTGCAGGTCGCCTGAGCCGCTGATCCAGCAGACGTCCTAGCCTCTGGGC
>JBAXAR010000115.1:0-6064 GCA_037142475.1 Actinomycetes bacterium | reverse complement strand
AGAACACATGTCGGATGCGACGCCGATCACCGAGAATGGAGATATCCGCAGAGGGATCTCCGTCGATTACCAGGATGTCCGCCGCTGCGTCAGGGGCGATGACTCCGATCGAGCCGACCGGCTGACGCAGCGCGATGGCGCCGTTGCGGGTGGCGCAGGCGATGGCCTCGAGTGGATCAAGGCCGATGGCATCGACGAGCAGTTCCATCTCGCGAGCGTGCCAGTGCCCATACGGTGTGAGCGCAAAGCCGCTCTCGGATCCACAGAGAATGGGAACACCCGCTTCATGCGCTACGCGCAACATGCTCGCGGTCTCGGCGATCTCGCCTCGGAACATATCGACCTGGGTGTCCTCAGCCCCGACAGCGCTGCCATGATCCGCCAGGTTGGCAAGGAAGGTGAAGGTCGGAGCCACTGCGGCACCTGATGCAACGATGGCCTCGACCGCAGCTTGGTCGAGATAGGACGCGTGGAGTATGAGGTCGATGCCGGCCTCGGCTGCGAGCCGGGTGGATTCGGCACTCCTACAATGGGCGATCGTCGGAGTACCGAGTGCATGTGCAGTCTCGGTCACCGCCTTCAATTCGTCGAGCGACCAAACGGCGATCTCGCTCGAGGTGTTTGGGAGCGCTCCAGTCACGTGGATCTTGATCCAGTCGGCACCGGCTTTGACCTGTTGGCGTGTGGTGCGAACCATCTCGTTCCGATCCGCCATCACGTGCGCGTACCCGATCCGCCCAGCATCGGGGATCAGGCGCCCAGCTGTGCCGCCAGCCGTCGTGAGGAGGGCATTGAGCCCTGACGACATGCGTGGCCCTTCGACGAGACCTGCTTCGATACCGTCGCGCAGAGCTGGTCCGAGGTCATAGATGCAGTCGGCGTCGAGGAAGCCCGTGACGCCGGCACGCAGCAGCTTGCCGACGTTGAATGCGGCGACGAGCATGGCCGTCGACTGAGGTCGGTGGAAGAAGAGTTCGTCGTTGCTCGCCGGTTCACCGAAAGTGATATGGCAGTGCGAATCGATGAGGCCCGGCATCACCGTGAATCCACGTACATCGACCCGCTCTGCGCTGGGCTCCGCCACTGCCGTGGCCTCAACGCCGACGGCGATGATCCGGTCGGCCTCGAACAGCACGTCGGTGTCCCTCTGTAATGCAGTGCCGGTCCCGTCGATCACCGACCCGCCAGCGAGCAGTACTTGGTTCTGTACAGCCATCAACTTCTCTCACTCGTCGTCGGATCCCCAGTAGGCGATCGGCGGTCATGTGGTGAACAACATTAACCAGACCACCCAACTGGTGCCTCGACGCCGAGCGAGGCACGCTTCAGCCCCTTCGCCGCCTCGCCGACGTGTTCAAATCCCGGCCGAGTGTATGGTTTACAGTGTTCACTTATACACTAGACGAAGAAGGAGATCCATGGACGCTGCGCTCGATCGAAGCATCCGGGAACGGATCGAGGTGGAGAAAGCTCGAACCGCTCCCCCGCCGGACGCAATTGCAGTTCCACAGATCCCGACCGGTCGCTACACGGACCCGGAGTTCTACGAACTAGAGAAGGCGAAGGTCTTCGGACGGTGCTGGCTGTTCGTCGGTCACGAGTCCGAGTGGTCAGTTCCCGGTTCCTATCGCATGACCCACCGATCGGGTGCGCCGATCGTGGTTGTTCGGGGTCAGGACGGCGTACTCCGAGCCTTCTATAACTCCTGTCGACACCGGGGCGCGCCGGTCACCCGAGATGAATGCGGAACCGCACGTCGGCTCACCTGTCAGTACCATTCCTGGTCCTATGGAACGGACGGGATCCTCAAGACCGTCCCCGATTCTCGAAGTTTCGTCGGTCTCGACAAGGACTCTTTGGGGCTCATCCCCGTGCGATGCGAGATCTGGGACGGCTGGGTCTTCATCAGCGAGGACGCCGGTGCATGCCCGCTAGTCGAGTTCTTAGGTCCGATTGCTGATCAGATGTCCGAGATCAACGGTCCGGGAATGCGGGCGGTGGGTACCCAGGTGCACCAGCTCGACTGCAATTGGAAGCTCATGGTCGATGCCTTTCTCGAGGTGTACCACGTCCGCACCGTGCACCCTGACAATGCGGCCCTCCTCTACAACGACCAATCGGCCACCGTGTCTATGCTGCCCAATGGCCACAGCCGCCTGACCGTGGAGAAGCATGACATTTTCCAAGATTTTCCCATGGTTTCCGAAGAGCATGACAACCCGGCGATTCCACTTCTCTGGCGTCAGACGTCGACGTCGTTCGGCATCTTCCCCAATTTGGTGGTTCCGATGGACACCGGGGCCTTCACGTTTCTGTGCATGTGGCCCACCGGTCCTGCGACCACCGAACTCGAACTGCGGTGGTACGCACCCGAATGGTCAGGCGATGAGGTCCCCCAGGAGCACCTCGACCGGATGGAGCTGTTCGAGACGGTGATGGCACAGGACAAGGCCAACATGGCGCCGATCCAAGCCTCGATCTCCTCGCCCGGGGCTCGCCCGCTCCAGCTCGGTTGGCACGAACGCCTCATCCATCACTTCGAGCGGGCAGTCGACAAATTCATCGGCACCGACGCACTACCGCCCGAAACAGCGATGTCGGACCAACTCGACGACTACGTCGAGGCAATCTGAAATGGAACCAGCCAACGTTGCCCATGAGGAGTCCACGAGGCCCGCGCCTTCCAGATTGCCCGAGGGAGCCGAACGCTTAGTCGGTCGTTACGCCCACTTCGACGTGGTGGCGTACGAGGACGAGGACATGAAGACCTTGATCATCAGCACGGGCTTCGCTGACCTCGAACTCCGTCACGGGCGGCTGTGGAACCGACAACGCTTTTGTCACGCGGACGTCGTGACCGACCTGGACATCGAGATATCCATGTCCGACGTGGCCACCAGCGCGATTGTCCCCATCGATGTGCCACTCGAGGTCACCGAGGAAGGGGGGGCGCTGCGCGTCGTCCGCCCCGCTACCCCAACGGCGATTGGGATCACGCTCGCTGATCCGGCAAACGAGGCGTTGCCGAGTGACCCCGAAGATTCTCGAATCATCGATGTCGATGGCGACGGACGCCCAGGGGTGACCGTGAAGATGAAGTTCAGCGCCGACTTGGAAGGTGAGATCTACATCATCCGACGCGAGATCTTTGCCTACGATCTCACCCAGGTGAGCCCTGATCGACTGGTCGGAACTATCACCGACCGCTCCGAGCAGACGGTCGTTGGCGCCAGCGACCCGATGTTCGTGTCCACAGGTCAGTGGAAGCAGATTGAGGATTCCAGCCGGAATCCGGTGATCTGGCAGCGCGTCGATGCAACGTGGGACGCTCGACGATTGGCGACCGAACGCGACAAGATCTTTCCACCCAACCCTTCCGCCGATTGGTGACCCCGTTGGTTCCCGACCGCTTCGTGCCGCTCAGGCGAGCGCGGGGCTGGTTGCATAAGTCACGCGATAGGGGTCGGCGATCTTTGAACGAGCGGCCTCCGCCTCGGCCTGACGAACTTCTGGGGTGGCGCGTTGCTCCCCTCAGTGAACACTGTTAACGTGCGCATTATTAGTTGACCGTTGGGGGGGATCCATTGCGGACTAAAAAAGTTATGGCCATTGTGCTCACAACGAGCGCGATGTTATTGGCCGGCTGCAGTGAGACAACCTCAGCCGGATCCGGATCCGGCACCACCAGCACGGTCACATCAACCTCGTGCGGGGCTGGCACCTCGGTGGTCGCTTGCACTCCAAGTGGATCCATGCTGTCGCCCTACATGACCAAGACGGCCACGAAGGCCACTGGCAGTCCGATCGTCATCGGAACGATCAACCAGGACAGCGGGGCGGTGGGTGCATTCCCAGAGTTGACAGAGGCTGACAAGGTCGCGGTGGACTTCGTCAACTCGGAACTCAATGGGATCGACGGTCACCCCCTTGAGCTGTTGACGTGCAACACCAACGGTGATCCAGGACTTTCCCAGAGTTGCGCCCAGGAAATGGTGACCAAGCATGTCATGGCCGTGGTCGGAGGAATCGATATCTGGGGAACGGGCATCCAAACCCTGACCAACAACGGCATCCCCTACGTCGGGGGCGTCCCGGTCAGTACTGAGTCGGTTCAGTCCAAGGTGAGCTTCCAATTCAGCGGTGGTACCTGGGGCGCGGCGTTGGGATTGGGCGAGTACGCCATCCGGACACTGCACGCCCGCAAGATCGCAATGATCTACACCGACTTCGGACCGATCGCCAACTCCGCCAAGCTTGCCGCGAGCGTGTTCCAACGTCACGGCGCCCAGGTCACTCTGGTGAGTGTGAGCGCCATCAACCCCGACCTGGTGACCGCTATGAATCAGGCCGCCCAGTCATCGCCCGACGCGATTATCGCATTGACCGCGGACACGGGATGCAAGCCGGCGATGCTCACGGCCAAGCAGATCGGAATCAAAGTCCCGCTCATGTACACGGGCGCCTGCGCAGCAACGGACATTCTCAGCAGCCTCGGATCGGCGGCAAACAATTCCATCTTCAATGTGGAGGCCGATCTGAACCGGTCGAGTCCCGACAATGTCCTCTACCACGACATCGTGGACCACTACGGCCCCAAGTACGGCTACCAGTGGCAGAGCGCCGGAACCGTGAGTTTCCGGTCACTTATCAACCTCTACGTTGTTATGCGCCGCCTCGGGGTGGACAAGATTACTCCGACCGCAATTGCCGGGATGTTCAGGAGCGCAAAGGACCAACCCAGCTTCTTCGGCCATCCCTATACGTGCAACGGACACCAACTCAACGGCTACCCCGCCATGTGCTCACCCCAACAGTCGCTGGCGGTGTACAAGAACGGATCCATCAAACAACTCACCGGCTGGATCGACGTCGGCAGCTTCGCCCGCTGAGTCGACCGATCGAAGGTTCACCCCGTGGCTCACTATCTCCAGCTATCGCTGACCGGTCTTGGGGCTGGAGCTGTGGTGGCGGTACTGGCCATCGGGCTGGTGCTCACCTTCCGGGCGTCAAACGTGGTCAACCTCGCTCACGCCGCCATGGGCACCTACATCGCGTATGTCTACTACGGCCTGCGGAACTTCAATGTGGCCAGCACCCAGAAGGGTGGCAACTTGGTGCTTCCGGTCTTCGGAGTACCCGGCGTCGTGCACTTGATCGACCGCCCTACCGTTGTCACCGCCCTGGCAATTGCCTTGGTGGTGGCAGCGCTTGTCGGCGCGCTCGTCTACTTACTGGTCTTTCGGGCACTGCGCAACGCCCCGCCGCTTGCTCGGCTCGTGGCTTCACTGGGCCTGTTCCTCTACTTGCAGGCGGTCATGGAGTTACGGGCACATGACATCGGTGCCGGTGCCGCCACACTGCCGCTGACCTCCCTGTTGCCGAACGGTGTCGTGCGACTCGGAAGCGTTGTGGTACCCACCGCCAGCTTCGTACTGGCCGGACTCGCGGTGACGGTGGCGGTCGTCCTCGGTGCGGTGTTCCGATACACGCGCTTCGGCCTGTCAACCCGAGCTGCAGCCGAGAGCGAGAAGGGAGCGATCCTGATCGGGGTGTCGCCTGACCGCGTGGGCCTTCTGAACTGGATCATCGCCTCGGTGCTTGCCGGTGGGGCCATGATCTTCGTCGCCGGCATCACGAGCCAGCTCAACCCGACACAATCCAGCCTGCTGGTGGTTCCCGCCCTTGCCGCCGCCCTCCTCGCCAGGCTGGACAGTTTCGCCATGGCCACATTCGCCGGACTGGCCATCGGAGTGACGCAGAGCGGGGTGGCGACATTCCAGTCCCAGGCGGCGTGGCTACCCTCCTGGCTCCCCAATGACGGCCTCCGCCAGGCATTGCCGGTACTGCTCATACTGGTGGCCATCACCATCCGAGGAGCCCACCTACCAACCCGGGCATCGCTGGTCGACAGCCGGCTCCCCGTCGCACCAGTTCCCAGGCGACCTTGGCTGTGGATTCCACTGTTGTCCGGGGCTGCGATAGTCGCGCTCTACACCCTCGACGCCCAGTGGCGTCTCGCCATCGTGGTCTCGGTGATCGCCGCGCTCATCGCCCTATCGTGTGT
>JBAXAR010000114.1:0-6115 GCA_037142475.1 Actinomycetes bacterium | reverse complement strand
CTGACGTCGATGTTCGAGGCGGTGAACTGAACCGGGGTGATGGCCTGGCCGCTCGAGCCCGACAGGCTGCCGGGGTCGTTGATTGAGAATGACGACCCAGTCACAGCCAATGCGCCGGCAATCTCTGGAGCGATGATCAGAGCACTCGTTGAGGCAAGGCCAATGACGGCGAATGCTCTCGCAAGTCCATGTAGGAATCGGGAACGGACGGAACGCGACATTGGGACTCCTCGCGAAGCATTCAGGAGCCTTATGGCTCAAGGGATGTGAGCGAAGGTCGAAACATATCACTCATGAAGCGAAATGAGAGGACGATTCACCCGAGCACGCCCGGCAGAAGTCCGGCTTGCGTCGCGATTCAGAGCGAGACATCGCGGTCTACCAAGATCTTGGAGGGAGATTGCCCCATCAGACGCTGGTGATACCAAGTGAATCACACCGGGTTTCTTAGAGACTCGCTGGTTTCAGAAGCGGCCTGATTGGCCGACTCGGTTTCATTGTAGAAGGCCGCCTCGAACTCCGCCGGTGAGAGATCGCCGAGCGAGCTGTGGATCCGGCGGTTGTTGAACCAGTCGATGTAGATCAGCGTGGCCCATTCGACGTCGTCGGCGTTCTTCCAGGGCCCTCGTCGGTGGATGAGCTCGGTCTTGCAGAGGCCGTTGAAGCTCTCGGCGAGGGCATTGTCGTAGCTGTCACCCTTTGATCCGACCGAGGCAACCGCTCCCGCTTTCTCCAGTCGCTCGGTGTAGCGAATGGAGAGATATTGGACGCCGCTATCCGAATGGTGAACCAGGTGCGAGAGGTCCTGGTCTCGCCGGGCGTAGACGGCCATCTCGAGTGCGTCGATCGCCAAGTCGCTGCGAAGCGACGTCGACACCTGCCAGCCGACCACTCGCCTCGAGAACACGTCGACGACGAAGGCCACGTAGACCCAGCCGGTGTGGGTCTTGACGTAGGTCAGGTCGGCAACCCAGAGCCGGTTGGGACCGGGCGCTGTGAAGTCCCGCTCGACGAGGTCAGCGGGCCGAGGCAGACGGTCGTCGCCCAAGGTCGTGACCTTGAAGGCTCGACCCCGTCGTGCTCCGACGAGGCCCATGTCGCCCATGAGTCGCTCGACGGTGCAGCGAGCGACGCTGATGCCCCTCTTGTTCAAGGCGACCCAGATCTTGCGGGCGCCGTAGACGAAGTGGTTCTCGTCGTAGGTGGCCTGGATCTCTCGGACCAGCTCCTCGTCTCGGACCGCTCTGGCGGACGTCGACCTGGAGATCGTTGCGTAGTAGGTGGCGGGAGCGAACTGCAGGGCTTTGCAGATCGGCTCGACTCCCCAGGTGGTTCTGTTCGCTTGAATGAAGCGAACTACCTCTTCGTTCGACCGTCGAGATCGGTCGCGAAGAAAACCGACGCTGCCTTCAAGATCTCGTTGGCTCGGCGGAGCTCACGAACCTCCTTCTCGAGGGCCTTGAGCCTCGCCTTCTCATCGGTGGTGAGGCCCGTCCGGGCACCCCCATCGACCTCAGCCTGTCGGACCCAGTTGCGCAGCGTCTCAGGTGTCATCCCGAGCATGCCGGCGATCGCCGTCATCGTCGCCCACTCGGAGGGATACTCCGCTCGGTGCTCAACGACCATCGTCACTGCTCGCTCACGCAGCTCCGGGGAGTAGCGGGTGTTCCTTGCCATGGCTCAATCCTCTCAAGGGAATGAGCCTCCAGGAAACCCGGTGTGATTCACGATGCTGCCGGCTTGCTTGACCTCTACCAAGTTCAAAACGAAGAGGGTCCCTGTCTTGAGTCCCTCCAGACCGGGATGCCGATCTCGATCGATGATCTCGAACTTGAGGGAGGACGTTGGCCCCATTTCAGAGCTGCGGCTATCGACGAAGGCTTCACATCTGTCTATGCCATTCCCCTGCAAGCCCAAGGTGTTGTCTTGGGAGCACTCAACTTGTTCGCGGTGAACCCCCTTGATGCGATGGCGCTGGTGGGGGCGCAGGCCCTTGCAGACGCTGCCACCGTCAGCCTTCTCCGTGCCGACCCAACGCAGGAAGGGGTATTGGTCGCTCGTCGGCTCCACGATGCCGTCGAAACACGCAATATCGTCGAGCAGGCGAAGGGAATGATCGCCCAGCGCTACGGCATCGATATTGCCGCCGCCTTTGAAGTCCTGGTGAATGTCGCTGGTGATGCATCAATTGGCTTGAGCTCAATTTCCCGCCATGTCACGTCTCGGTCGCTCGACAAGAAACTCGATGCCCTGCTCGAGATGCACAGTGTCGCCGATCATCCCGGTGAACTTCTTGGGAGCGACGACAAACGTCCGCCCGAATCGAGAGCGAACTGACAGCGTCGGTTCACTGAGTAGGGAATGCCGAGGGTGACCTGCCACCTGGTTGGCTTCCCTTTGACTTGTTCGATCAGGTGGTCTGCGTGTTCGAGGAGAGTTGAAATTCGATGGGCGAAACGAGGCCAATACGGGAGTGGCTTCGCCGGCGATGAGAGGAGACCTCGATCAACTCGAAGATGGCGTTGGAGAGTTCAATGCGGGGCGTCCAGAGCGTGCGACTGAGGAGTCCGATCTGCATGGTTGGCCAGAGGAACATTCTCCTGGGTCCGAATGGCACCGTGGTCCAACCATCGCAGATGTCAGCGACATCACCTCAAAGAGGCGGCGAGCGTTAGCGAGCACATCACGGGTTATCACGCATGGGCCTCATGAGCGAGAACCACCTCAATCGTAAAGACTTCGGGACCCTCAGTCACTGCGCAGAGGCATCAGTGTGCTAGCAGGAAGCGAAACCCGACTTACTCTGCAGCGATCGCCTCGAGGATATTGAGCTTCGCCGCCCTACGAGCAGGCCACGTCGAGGCCACAAGGCCCAGAAAGCCCGCCAGAACCAAGAACGCGATCAGGTTCGCCCCTGGAACAGAAATCTCCGTCAAACCCTGATCCTTGAGCGAACTCGACAAGGCGATACCAAGCCCGGTCCCGATGGTGATACCGATCAGCGCCCCGAAAATCGAAAGGATGACTGCCTCAGTGCGGATCATGGTGCGGACCTGGCGCCGCTTCATGCCGACGGCCCGGAGAAGTCCGATCTCTCGAGTGCGCTCGAACACCGAAAGCATCAAGGTATTCACGATCCCGATCATGGCAATCAGGATCGCAAGGGTCAGTAACGCATAGACGAGGCCGAGCAGTTGATTGACTTGTGCTTTCTGGCTTTCTTCGAACGCCGCTCGGGTCTTGACCTCGAGGTTCGGATACGCACCGAGCCCACGGCTGAGGGCCTTGCTTGCCTGGGGTGACGCACCGCCATCGACGCTGACGAGAAGCACCATAGGAAGCGTCGTCGGCGAGAAGTGCGAACTGAAGAACTGCGATGAGACCACGAGGGACCCGAGAAGGGCGTTTGGCTTGAAGATCCCACCGACTTTCATGGTGGTCGACCCCGTCTCGGCAAAGACGGCTTTGACAGTCGAGCCCACCTTAAGGTTCTCAGTGCGGGCCTTCGTGGCATCGACGAGAAGCTCGCCCGCACGCAGCGCTGCTGCGCCCCGTCCATCGGTGACATCAACGGCCACCGTGGTCGAGAGGTCTCGCGGTGCGAGCGACGACAGCGTCTGGGGAGAACGGCCGAGGAGGAATCGACCGTAGGTGAGGGCTGACGCCGAGGTCACGCCAGGGACTGTGGCCGCAGCACCCACTGCTGACGCGCTGAATCCCGGAGGTGGCCCGCCGGGCGACTGTGCCGTGATCACGTAATCCGCCGTGATCGCCGCATTGATCGATCGCGTGGCTGATTTCGACAGCGAGGCGCCGAAGACTGCCATGGTTGACACCAGAGCGAGGCCGACCATAAGCGCCGATGCTGTCTGGGCGGTCCGTCGAGGGCTCCGCATGGAATTCTCTCGACCGAGTTTGCCCGCCACCTTGAACAGTCGGGCCAGAGGCTTGCCGACGATGCTCGCCACTGGCTTCGCCGCCAACGGCGACAACATTCCCGCCGCCAGAAAGATCGCCAGAGCCCCGAGGCCCACGAGAGCAATGGCCGGCGAACTCAGTCCGACGCCGAGGAGCGCCAACCCACCGAGGCCGATGAGGGCGCCGAGGATGATCCGCCGACGTGACGACTCGGCGGCCACCCCTTGATACGACGAGAGAGCGGCAATCGGCGGGATCCTGACCGCCCGGCGAGCAGGACTGATCGCAGAGACCACGGTCACGCCGATGCCCACCGCCAACCCCGCCACCACGGTTCTGAATTCGAAGACCAAGGCACCCTTGGGCAGGGTCACCCCAAAGGCAGAAAGCATCGCCTCAAGGCCCATCGCCGTGAGCACACCAAGTCCAAGCCCGATGATTGAGGAGAGCACACCGAGCAGCAGCGCCTCGCCGACCACGGAGAGAAAGACCTGGCGCCGGCTGGCGCCGATGACTCGAAGGAGGGCCAACTCGCGGGTGCGTTGGCCAACCGTGATTGAGAAGGTGTTGAAGATCGTGAAGGCACCGACGAAGAGCGAGATGGCGGCAAAGACGAGCAGTGCGGTGGAGAAGAACCCGAGGGCTGAGTTGATCGCCCCCGATTGCTCATCCGCCACTGTCTTGCCCGTGACCACCTCGACCCCGGAGGGCAGGATCGTGGCGATCGAGCGCTTGAGCTCAGTGACTGTCGTCCCTGGAGCCGCCACCACTTCGATGGCGTCGAGCTTTCCGGGCGAGTTGAAGACCTTCTGTGCGGTGGCGAGGTTGAACGCCGCCAAGGTGGCTCCGGCGAGATTGTCCGCACTGCCAAACGAAGCGATGCCCGAGATGGTGAACCTCTGGGGTGGACCGGCGAGGAGAATCTTCACGCGGTCACCAACGGCGAAGTGGTGAGTCCGGGCCGTCCCACGGTCCATGACCACTTCATGATCGCCGCGTGGCCCGTGTCCCTCGACGACGGTGAGAGCTGACAATTCACGATCAGGGCTGAACGTCGCTCCGATCGTGGGTGCACCTCCAGTCGTGATTGCCTTACCGTCCTTGCCGACAAACTGGGCGTAGCCCGACACTCCCCCGTCAGCCACCTTGACTCCGGGAACCGAGCGGACCCTGGTCAGCAGGGATTCATCAATTGGCTTGCGCACCGTTCCGCCGTTCGGACCCTGATCGAAGGCGGCGACACCTCGGACTTCAAGATCGACATGGGCGTAGACCTGACTGAACAGGGAGGTGAAGGTGTTGCGAAGGGTGTCGGTGAGGACGAGGGTTCCGGTGACAAAGGTCACTCCTAGAATGATGGCAAGTCCGGTCAGCGCCACCCTGAGCTTGTGGCGGATGATGCCGCGCAACACAACACGCCACATCTCAATGCCCCAATTGCTTCATCTGCTCAAGGATCGCATCGGTCGTGGGTTCGAGGATCTCCCCGACCACCTTGCCGTCGGCCAAGAACACCACACGGTCAGCGAACGAGGCCCCACGAGCATCATGGGTCACCATCACAATGGACTGGCCAAAATCACGGACTGACCGCGCCATGAAGCTGAGTACCTCGGCTGATGAGTTTGAGTCGAGGTTTCCTGTCGGTTCATCAGCAAAAATCAGATCGGGACGCGCCACGAGCGCTCGAGCCACGGCAACTCGCTGTTGTTGTCCACCCGAAAGTTGATCAGGGCGGTGATCGAGGCGATCAGTCAGGCCGAGTTGGCCGGTGAGGAACTCGAACCACTCGACGTCAAGACTGCCCCCAGCAAGATCGATCGGAAGCGTGATGTTTTCCGCCGCAGTCAAGGTCGGCACAAGATTGAATGACTGAAAAATAAACCCAACGTGGTCCCGACGAAGTTGCGTCAGCCCATTGTCATCGAGACTTCCCACTTCAACCCCACCGACAAAACTGCGTCCTGACGTCGGGATGTCGAGTCCCGCCATGCAGTGCATGAGCGTCGACTTTCCCGAACCAGACGGACCCATCACTGCGGTGAACTGGCCTCGGCCGAACTCGATCGTCACCCCGTCGAGGGCGCGGACCTCTGCGTCACCGGTGCCGTAGACCTTCGCCAGATCGACTCCGCTCGCCGCTGGACCGGTCGGCTCTTGAGTTGGCGTGGGCTGGCTGATCTCGGTGGTCATGATT
>JBAXAR010000113.1:0-6150 GCA_037142475.1 Actinomycetes bacterium | reverse complement strand
GCGCGCACCACGACGTCGGCCTGGGTGTCGAACGACACCTCGATGGCGTGGACTGGCTGCTCCATCAGTGCATCGCCACCCCGCCGTTGGGCGAGAGGACCTGACCGGTGACGTAACTCGAGGCGGCGGAGGCGAGGTAGAGCACGGCATAGCCGATGTCCGATGGCTCGCCGACTCGACGCAGGGGTGCGTACTTGGCCATGGGCTCAAGAACCATTGCCTTCATCGCTTCGTCTTCGGTGCCGTCGGGCCGTACGTAGTACCGGCTCGTCATCTTGGTGGGGACGAAGCCCGGGGCAATGGCGTTGACTCTGACCCCAAGTTTGCCGACCTCGAGGGCCATGATCCGGGTGAGCTGGACGACCGCTCCCTTGGTCATGGCATAGGCGGCGACCCTCGGTGAGGGAACCAGCATCGCTGCTGATGACATGTTGATGATGGAACCGCCTCCGTTCGCAGCCATGTGGCGGCCTGCCGCTTGGCATCCGAACAGTGTCCCCTTGACGTTCACGGCGATGAGCGCGTCGAGATCGGACTCGGGCATCTCGAGGACCTTGGACTCGGCCATCACGCCGGCAGAGTTCACCCACACCGAGAGGCGACCGGTCAGTGCCGAGGCGATCTCAACGAGGTTGTCGTGTTCGGCTGCGTCCGACACATCGGCGGTCACGCCAATGGCTCGGCCGCCGGCGTCTTCGATGGCGGCGGCAGTGGCTTGGGCGGCATCGCCGTCGAGATCAGCGCACACCACGGCGGCTCCGGCTCCGGCCAAGACCTCGGCGCTGGAGCGCCCGAGGCCGCTCCCGGCCCCGGTGACCACAGCGGCCGCTCCGGTGAGGTCGAATGCCTCTCTCACGCTCTGTGCTGTCTCCATCTCAGGCCTCCTCGCCGCTCAGCCTCAGAGCCTCGCACAAGACCTCGCGTCGTCCCAGCCGAGACGCCACGCCCCTCACGGGGCTCTTCTAGGTTGGAGGCATGACTGCCGAGACCCCTGCTCGCCGCATCCTGGTCGTTGGGGGTGGCGTGGCCGGTCTTCGCTGTGCGCAGGTCGTGGCCGCTCGAGGCCACGAGGTCGTGGTGCTCGAAGCCTCGGATCGAGTGGGTGGCCGGATGGTCACTGACGTCATCGACGGGTTCCAGATCGATGCAGGGTTTCAGTTGCTGAACCCGTCCTACCCCCAGGCCAGTCGCTCCCTTGACCTCGATGGTCTCTGCCTGGGTTCTTTTGACGCGGGGATGATCCTCGCCGATGGTCATCAGAACGTGATCCTCGCCGACCCATTGCGGCGGCCGGGGAAAGCGCTTGGAGCCGTCGTCGCCCCTGTCGGGTCGCTCTGGGGTCGCCTTCGACTCGGTGCCCTCCTCGCACGGGCCCGCTTTGGCTCAGTGCGCTCGCTTCTCAGTGGCATCGATGAGCCGGCGGAGCAATGGCTCCGACGGCAGGGCATCAGCGATGCCACCATCGACGACGTGCTCCGTCCCTTCCTCGCCGGGGTGCTGCTCGAAGATGAACTCACCAGCTCGGGCCACCTCGTCGCCCTGCTCTTGCGGAGCTTTGGTCGAGGCCTTCCGGGTCTCCCCGCAGAGGGGATGGGGGCGATTCCTGCACAGATGGCGGCGGGCCTCCCCGCCGGCTCGGTCAGGACCTCGGCTCCGGTGGCGGCCGTGACCCGATCATCAGTGACCCTTCATTCGGGTGAGCGACTCGAAGGCGATGCCGTCGTGGTCGCCGTGGCGGCCGGGGCGGTGGGCGCTTTCGTGAGCGGTCATGAGGCGCCGCGTTCGCGCTCGGTGACGACGTGGTGGTTTGCCGCAGACGAGCCGTTGGCTTCAGGGGGCACCCTCGTCGTTGACCGGACCTCGGGCCCTGTGTGTAACAGCGTGGAGATGACGGCGGCGGCCCCCTCCTATGCACCCGCGGGCCGGCGCCTGATCCAGGCCTCGTCATTGGGCCAAGCACCCGGGGTTGATGCGGAGCGTGCGGTCCGCCGCAGCCTCGTCTCGCTGCACCGTGCCGATGTCATGCGGTGGGACCTCGTGGCGACCACGGTGATTCCCGATGCCCTTCCCGCATGTGGCGCACCGCTGAATCTCGCCCCGCCAATCGAGGTCGATGGCGTTCTGCTCGCGGGCGACCACGTGGCGACGCCCTCGATCCAGGGAGCCATGGCCTCAGGAGAGCGAGCGGGATTGGCCTCACTGACCCTGCTCGATCGCTGAGGCGAGTAACGGACGCTCCGCCAGCGCCGAGGTTCTCAAATGGCGAGCGCCGAGACCCCTTCGATCTCGAGCAGGTGGCGCTTCAACACGAGGCCTCCTCCGTAGCCCCCGATGCCCTCGCTGGCCACCACGCGATGGCAGGGTCGGATGATCGGGAGCGGGTTCCGACCCAAGGCTTGGCCGACGGGACGGGCGCTCGCCGGCCGGCCGATGGCATCGGCGATCCACCCATAGGAACGAACCTCGCCGTAGGCGATGGTGTCCAGGGCCGCCCACACGTGCTCCTGAAAAGGTGTCCCTTGCGAACGAGTAGCGAGATCGAAGCTGGTCCGTTCCCCGGCGAGGTAGTCAGTGAGTTGGCGGGCAGCATCGTCGAGCCAACCCTGCGGGTCTTGGTTCTCGGACCTCACGGTGACCTCTGAAGGAAGTCGGATCTCGATCAGAGTGGTGGCATCACCGATGAGGACGAAGTCCCCCAGAGCCGACGGCACCGTGGTCATTGCCATCGTGGTCGGTCTCGCCAAGATGGTGCCCATGGCGAAACGCTAGCGAGGATGCGGGCGGTCGATCGAGGAGGCATGGCAGGCTCAGTGGCGTCGGCAGATCAGGAGGGTGGCGTGCGGTCACGATTACGAATCGAGGGCCTCGTTGATATCGAGGAGGTCGGGGTGCGTCCTGAACCTCGTCGACGTCTCGACGCGCCAGGTATTGCCCTCATCGTCATCGTGGCCATCGGTCTCATCGTGCGGGTCACGGGCTGGAGCAACGGCGGCCTGTTCTACGACGATGCGTGGTTCGCCCTGCCTGCACGGGTTGATCTCTCCACGGCGACCCACATGATCGTGACGGCCCCCGGCTTCACCCTGCTTGAGCGCGGCTGGATCCAGTTGTTCCCGACCAGTGCTCGCTGGGCACTGGCGCTGCCCCTGCTCCTCGGGGTCATCGCACCCATTGCGCTCTTTGGACTCGGACGACTTCTTGGATTCCGCCGATGGATCTGTGCAGCCATTGCCGCAGGCGTGGCAGCAGCACCGGCGGCGATCGAGTACTCGACCCGAGTGAAGGAATATGAGGCAGACCTCCTGCTCGCTGCGGGCCTCTTGGCGCTCGTTGAGGTGGCGCGCCGTCAGCGATCACGGGAGTCGCTGGCATTCCTGGCGGCCGGGTCCGTGTTGGCGGTAGCGACCTCGACGTCGCTGGCTCCCGTGGCTGCGGCGTGCTGGATGGCGCTGGGGATCACGGCGCTCCTGGATCGACGACGTCGGGGCGAGGTGCTGTGTTGGGGGACAGCAACTGCAGCGGTCATCGTGCCAATTGTGGGGGTCGTGGCCTCCAGGCTCCCACCAGCCCTCGGGGACTTCTGGGTTGCGAGCCAACGCCTGCTCGGTGCCCCATGGAACCCCTCTCGAGTGGTCCACACCCTGGCGCTCACGGCGGGAGGGCTGGCGCACGGATTCATTGGGACGCCCATGCCGGCCACGTTCCCGAGGGTGATCGCCATCTCATCGTCCGAGGAGATGGCCCTCGTGGCCCTTGGGGTGGTTGAGGGTCTCGTTCTCGTGGCCGTCAGCATTCCGATCGTCACCGCCCTGTGGCGCCGCCGGATGGATGCCCGCTGGTTGGTGGCGCTCCCGTCCTTGCTCACCGTGGTGACCTCTGTTGTGCTGTTCGCCGCCGGCCGGGTGCCACTGGGCACCGGTCGGACCGATCTTGTTCTCCTGCCCGGCGTGCTCGTGTTGGCGGCGGTCACCATCGAGCGCCTTGCTGACCGAGTGGCCTCCTGGCGAGAGGGTAGGGCGCACTCGTCGACCCGTCTCGGTCTCGCAGCCGCGATCGTCCTCGGTGCGTGTGTCACCGGCCTCGCTTGGCACCAGCGCTCCTGGTATCCGACCCAGGCGGTGGGTGCCCTCAAAGTGTCGATGGACCGCCTCGAGCAGCCCGGCGATGTGTTGGTGATCACAGACCGCAATGCCTTCCCTTGGGCGTTTGGCGGCCTGAGTCGTTGGAGTCTGCACCTCTCGGCGACCTCACCCCGCTCGTCGACTATCGGGTACTGGGTCAGTTTCGACTCGCCACGGGTGCTTTCTCAAGAACCCCATGGCCCGGCTGCGGTGCAGACGATCGCCGACCTGACGTCGGTCGCCTCGTCGCGTCGGCTTTGGTTGGTCGGTACGACGGATGTCACCTACAGCCCGTCGGCCTTCCATCTGCGCGGAGCCGCCGGAGGCCGCCCCACCGATACGGGCGCCACCGCGGAGCTCAAGGCTGCGGGTTGGCGCCCCGTGGGCACCACGGTGCGAGCCGACGGCGTCTTTGCGCAGCTCTTTGAGCGAGCCCGTCCAGCGGGCGAGTCCCAATGATCACCAAGGAGGTTCAGCGCTGATGCGAATCATGAACGACGGTGTTGGCCTTGAGGTCGCCGTCCACGGGTCGCCTGATGTCGGAACCGTCGTGTTGCTCCACGGGTGGCCAGATGAAGGTTCGATGTGGCATCACCAGGTCGCCGCCCTCGTCGACGCCGGCTACCGGGTCGTGGTGCCTGACCAGCGAGGCTGCGGCGCCTCGGACCGACCGACGGCGATCTCGGCCTACAAGATGGCGCTCTTGGTGGCTGACGTGGTGGCAGTGATCACCAGTCTTGATGAGGGGGCGGTCCACGTGGTGGGCCACGACTGGGGAGCGAACGTGGCCTGGGCGCTGGCCTCATTCGTGCCCTCAGTGGTGACGTCGCTCACGGCGATCTCTGTCGGGCATCCGACGTCGTTCCGCTCTGCCGGTATTGAGCAGCAGATGAGGACCTGGTATCCGCTGCTCTTCCAGTTCGAAGGCATCGGCGAGGCGTGGCTGCGCAAAGACGACTACACGGCGGTTCGGACGTGGCTGAGCCATCCCGATGCTGACGATGTGGTGGCGAGAGACCGGGCGACCGGCTTTCTCGACACGCATCTCCACTGGTATCGAGCCAACATGCCGCCGGAGAGTTGGATCGCTGAGCCACCGGTGATCCCTCCGATCCAGTGCCGGACCATGGGGATCTGGAGCACGGGGGATCACGCGTTGACCGAGGTCCAGATGAAGGGCTCAGGAGCCTACGTCGAGGGTCCCTGGCGCTACGAACGGCTCGAGGGCCCTGGGCACTGGCTCCCGCTGGAGATCCCCGACGTGCTCAATGCTCTCCTGATTGATTTCCTCGCCGGCTGAGATCCCCCGCCTGCTCGCGAGGTAAGCGATCGAGTCGCTCAGAGTCCGAGACCCAGCCCGAGCGCTCTGGCACGCTGAGTGGCAGCATCGCCGTGGGCGGCGGCAAGGCCCCAGGCCCGCTTCATGAACAGCTGGAGGTCGTGCTCCCAGGTGTAGCCGATGCCACCGTGGACTTGGAGGCACGTGGTGGCCGCCAGCGTCCCGAGGTCGGAGGCAAGCGCCTTGGCGAGTGCGGCATCGTGATGCTGGCTCTCGTCGTCAACGTCGAGTGCCCACGCCGCCCGGTAGACGGCGGGACGAGCGAACTCAAGTGCGACCCGTACGTCGGCGAGCAGGTGCTTGATGGCCTGGAAGCTGCCGATGGGCTTGCCAAACTGCTGACGGTCCACCGCATAGGCGGCGGTCATCGAGAGCATCGCCTCCGAGAGCCCGCAGAGCTGGGCTGCTGCAGCGAGGGCGCTTCGAGTGGCGATGGCATCAATCAGAATCGCCGCATCACCGCCGGCAGCGACGACGGTGTCCGGGCGGGGCTCCCAGGTCACTCGACCAAGGTCACGAGCGGGGTCCAAGGACTTCGTCTGCTCGATGACCGCGTCGCTGCTGTTGATGAGGTGGATCTGGGGCTCGTCGCCAGAGGCAGTGGCCAACAGGAAGCAACCGGCTTGTGAGGCCGCTTCGACCCGCTCAGTCGTCGCTCGACCATCATGGCTGGTGACGACGGGGCCATCA
>JBAXAR010000112.1:0-6374 GCA_037142475.1 Actinomycetes bacterium | reverse complement strand
GGCAGCCAGAAGCGTTTACGCCACGAACTCTCTCCGATGCCCGCCTGCTTTTACAGTCGCTGGCGAAGGAATTGCCTTCGCTCTTGCATGACCCGAGGTCGGAGGCAAGCTCCACCTCCTGAGGGTTCCTGCCGAACCCTTCCCTTCAAGGTGCGACACGTGCGCCGTCGATACAACGGATTTTACAGGCGGGTCCAGCGCTGAGGCGCTGACGAACAGAGCCAATGCGTGTGCCCTGATCGCATCCGAACCGGCATGGTCGGGTCCAAATCCGGGCGACGCTCGTCGCTGACCGGCAAGGACCACCGAAACAAAAATTTCAGCACCGCAAGTGGGTGATCCACTTGGTTGCCACAGGCCAACGCAGCGTTCGGGGAATCCTCGATCCGCGTTTTTGCCAAAGCGGTCTACCCCATCGCTGTCGTGGTGAAGTCCAGTTCACGCTCCAGAGAAGTGAGGCTTCCTCGGATCGGCGAACCCACATGACTCGATGAGTCAGTCTTCGCAGAGCGACGGCCCAGCGACCGCCGAGCACCCTTGCCCTTGAGCCGCATGAACCTCGCTCCTGACTTTTGTCGTGAGGGATCTGGGCCTCAATCGACACCTCACGATCCGAGCGCCGCAGCACTCTCTTTCGATCGACTCCTTTGGACTTCGGTGACCACCGGTGCATCACGATGTGACGAAGATGGTTGTTATTTGGAGCAAAAGGGTTTATTATGGAGCGTTATGGAGTGATGTGGAGGAAATCCACGCCACCAAGGGAGGGGAAGTAGCGGGATGCCTGGGTTCGTTGGACGCTACGAGCACAGCCTTGACGGCAAAGGGCGCATCATCCTGCCGTCGCGCTTCCGCGAGGTGTTCCCGCGCAAAGGATTCCTGACTCGAAACCGAGAAGGGTGCGTAGCCCTGTGGACTCCCGGAGAGTTCGACCGGCAGTTATCCCAGATTCAGATCGAGGCACGAGCCGACCGCGCTGCCCGCAACCGAGCTCGACTCTGGTCATCGAGTTCCTCTGAAGTGGATATCGACCAGCAGGGACGAATGGCCGTACCCCTCCTCCTGCGTGAGTTCGCCCACCTCGACGGCGAGGTCCTCGTCATCGGCGCCATCGATCGAATCGAACTGTGGAGCCCCGCGGTCTGGGCCGAGAAGGTTCAACCCGACGAGGACTGGTTCCTTGAGGACGAAGGGTGATCTCGGCAAGAACCAACAAAGGAGCAGCCCAAGGACGCTGTACACGACACCTGGCTCGGACCATGCGCAGCCTCTCGATCGACGCGGTGGGAGATTTAACCTCCGCCCTCTTCCCCGTCGGTCCCGAGAGCCTCCACTCCTCGAAGACCTTGTCTATCGGGGGGCTGCGGATGGCCCAGGATTTCACTCACGCTCCAGTCCTCCTCGATGAGGTCGTGGAACTCTTCGCTCCGGTCCCGACCGGTGTGGTGATCGACGCGACCTTGGGTGGAGCGGGGCACGCCAGTGCCATTCTCCGCTCAAGGCCTGACCTCGGCCTCATTGGGGTCGACAGGGACAAGGTCGCTCTTGAAGTGGCTGCCGGTCGGCTGGAGGCGTTCGGTACTCGAGCGGTTGTCGTAGGAGGTCGATTCTCATCGATCAGCGACGTCATCCGAAATGGTCTTGACGAAACCGGGCCGTGGCCGAACGTCCCTGGGACCCAACATCCGGCCCCGGTCGTTGGAATCTTGGCGGACCTTGGCGTGAGTTCCCCTCAACTCGATGTCGCTGAACGAGGTTTCTCGTTTGCCAAAGACGGTCCCCTTGACATGAGGATGGATCCCTCAAGTGGCGTGCCGGCATCGACCTACCTGAACCAGGTGGACCTCGACGAGCTCACACGCGTCCTGCGGGAGAACGGTGAAGGACGCTATGCCCGCCGGATTGCTCGATCGATCCTTGAAGCTCTTCCGATCGAGACCACATCACGACTTGCGGCTGTCGTAGACAGGGCGGTGCCGAAGGCTGATCGTCGAAAGGGGCACGTGGCATCGCGCGTGTTTCAGGGCCTGCGGATCGCGGTGAACGCTGAGCTCGAGGAGCTTGAGACCCTCCTGGATGCGTCTCATTCTGAACTCTCCCCGGGCGGCAGGCTTGTGGTTATCTCGTATCACTCCGGTGAAGATGCCCGGGTCAAGAGGGCGATGCGGGTGTGGGCCGACGGCGATTGTTCGTGCCCTGATTCGATGCCGTGCGTCTGCGGGGCAATCTCTGTCGGAACGCTCGTCGCCCGAAAGGCGATCGTCGCCTCTCTCGAGGAGATCGATCGAAACCCGCGCGCTCGAAGTGCACGCCTTCGAGGATTCGAGGCAGCATCATGAGCCCAGCCTCAGCAAACGCTCGAGTTGCCGCTCCGAGGCGCAGCCCGGCCCAGCGGAGCGCGCCTCCGAAGCCCAGGTTCAGGGTCATCGGCTCGAACGTTCGGTCAAATTCGAGGTTCGCGATTTTCTTGGCGGTGAGCATCATCTTTGGGAGCCTGATGCTTGTCGTCGGCAGTCACACGATGCTGGCTGAGGGCCAGCTCGACCTTGGGCGTCTGAACAGAACGCTCTCTCAAGAGCAGGCAGTTCATCGGACAACGATCCTGCAGGTCGCAGCGCTGGAGACACCTGCTCGAATCTCGAGCGAGGCCTCAACCCTCAAACTCACCACCCCAATCGAGGTCCTCCAACTTCCTACGGTGCCCCTTGAGGTACCCCTCCCGCCTGTTGTGGTCACCCCCTTGACGGCAGGGCCGAACGGCTGATGGTTCCACCGACCACCGCGCCAACGCGTCGACCTCCGAGCAGAAGCTCCTCGACCGGGCGATCGACAACGGGCACTCGCTCGAGGCCGGTGCAAGGCCCAGGGGATCGCACCGGATCGCGGCGGCCACCTCCCAGCGTCAAGCAGAGGCAGCCCGCCTCGCGGGCGGGTGACCCCCGCCGCTCGGCGGCTGCTCCACGACGAGCACCTGGAACTCAAAGGCCTCCCGAAAGGTACCAACCGCAGCCCCTCATCAACCACCGTCCCTCGGCTCCGGCCTCGCTCGACGCCCTGCCGCGGCGCACGAAGCTCCTGCGAGTCATCGTCGTGATCTTCCTGGCTCTCATGGGAGCGCGGCTGGTCGATCTCCAGATGCTTCGGCACGATCAGTATCAGGGCCTTGCGAACCAGCAGCTGAGGAAAACAATCTCGCTCCCGGCCACACGAGGTGGGTTCTACGACCGCAACGGGGCGGTGTTGGCGATGTCCATCCCGACCAAAGAAATCATCGCCGACCCGATTCAGATCCATCACCCCGAAGAAGAAGCCAAAGCCCTTGCCCCCCTCATCGGAGTCCCGGCAGACGAGATTCTCCGGAAACTCAAAACAAACTCCCAGTACCAGGTGCTGGCGACGCACGTCAGCCAGGCGAAGGCAGCGATCATTAGTCGAGATGCATTTGAGGGCATCACGATGGTCGACACCTCAAAGCGGACAGTCCCAAGTGGATCGCTTGCGGCGTCGGTGATCGGCATGACGAGTACGAACCAGAACGGGAAGGAATATCTCGCCGGGGTTGGATCAGCGGGACTGGAGTATCAGTTCCAAGATCTCCTCGCTGGACGTTCGGGCTCTGAGACCCTCCTGCAGACTCCGTTCGGGGTCAGCCTCCCGCAAGAAGGAGCGCTGCGAGTGCTACCGGCGGTTGCAGGAACAGGTCTCGAGGTTACGTTGGACCAACCTCTTCAGTACGTCACGGAGCAGGCTCTGGGGGCTGCGATCACCTCGAGCCATGCGATTTCCGGGACGGCGATCGTGATTGACACTCGAACCGGTGAGATCCTGTCGATGGCCAATCTTGTATCCACAGAGAGGAACACTGGGCAGATACCGACACCTCTCGCAGGGAACCCTCTGGAGGGTATTGCGGGTGTCGCTCAGGCGCAGAACAACCTGGCGGTTACTCAGACCTATGAGCCAGGGAGTGTCTTCAAAATCGTGCCGTTCTCCGCTGCGCTCGACTCTGGAGTTGTCACTCCGGATACAACGATCGGGGTTCCGGACCATGTCACTGTCGAAGGCAAGACGTTTCATGATGCGGAGCAGCATGCTCCAATGTCGATGACTGCGACGCAGATCCTGGCCCAGTCTTCAAACATCGGAACCTACGAGATTGCTCGGCAGCTTGGCGAGACACGTCTGCTGGCTCAAGTCCAGCGTCTGGGCTTTGGGCAAGCCACGGGACTGTCGTTCCCAGGCGAATCCCCGGGCCTCCTGATGAACACGGCCCGCTGGACTCCGACGGATATTGCAGCACTCCCCATTGGGCAGGTTGATGCGGTGACGCCCCTCCAGGTCCTTGATGCATACAACGCTGTGGCCAACGGTGGTGTTCTGATGGCGCCGAAATTGATCCGGGCCAAGGTGGGGGTCGACGGGAATCTCATCCCGACGAAGGCGAGTGCCCATCGGAGAGTGATGTCGGTCGGTACGGCCAACCAACTCAACGCCATGCTCCAAGAGGTCGTTTCAACGGGGACCGGGAACGCTGCGGCGATTCCTGGATACCGAGTGGCGGGCAAGACGGGGACCTCGCAGATCCCGACACCAGGTCAGGCCAGCTATGTCGACGGGGCGTATAACGCCACGTTCGTGGGTTTTGCACCGGCAGACCACCCGGTGCTTTCCGCATTGGTGGTTCTTGAGCGTCCGACTCCGAACTACTTCGGTGGCGAAGTTTCGGCGCCGGTCTTCGCAAAGATCATGAGCTACGCGCTCCACCGTTACGGAATCCCCACGTCACCCGGTGGAAGCGGAAGCCAGACCGCCTCGGCGACGGCGAACTTCGCTCGTGAAGCTACGTGATGGTCAGATGGGAACCCTCGTTGGTGCGCTACACAAGGACCATGGATCCAAGGAGCTTGGTCATCGGATGAAGGTTCGTGATCTTGCGACGGCCATTGCTGGCGCGTCCCTCTTGAGAGGTGACCCCGAGGCTGAGATCTCGACGGTCGTGATTGACAGTCGAGGCGCAGGCCCCGGAGCGCTCTTCTGCTGCGTCAAGGGAACACTTGACGATGGGCATCTCCATGCGGCCTCGGCGGTCACCGCCGGGGCGACGGCGATCCTGACCGAACACGATGTTGACATCGATGGACCAAATATCACTGAGATTCGAGTTCGGCCAGGAGAGGGTCGCTTGGCGTCCGCGCTCGCAAGTTCCATCATCGCTGGCCGCCCGGCGGACCACCTAACAGTGGTTGGCGTCACTGGGACGAACGGCAAGACGACCGTGGTTCACCTCCTCGGTGAGGTGCTCTCAGGACTTGGATACGCCGCCGTCACTATTGGAACGTTGACCGGCCTTCGGACAACTCCATCAGCGCCGGAACTGCATCGACAATTTGCTGACGCTCTCGACCTCGCTCAGTCAGTAGGGCGGCGGGGTGCTGTTGCTATGGAAGTCTCGAGTCACGCCCTCGATCAGCAGCGTGTTGCCGGGATTGTCTTCGACGTCGCGATCTTCACCAATCTCAGCCATGACCACTTGGACTATCACGGGTCGATGGAAGCGTATTTCGAGGCTAAACAGCGCCTCTTCGACGACAACTCGGCATCGCTGGCGGTGATCTGGGTCGAGGGCGTCGAAGGACGTCGTCTTGCGACGAGCCGAAAAGGGGCCACCGTTGAGGTCGACTGGTCGTCTGTCGGAGATCTGACGATCGATAGGTTTGGCAGCCACTTCGTCTGGCGCGGTTGCTCGGTCTCTATCGGGCTGATCGGGCGAGCAAACGTCATCGATGCGGTGTTGGCGGCAGAGGCAACGCTGTCGTTGGGTCATGAAGTGGCATCAATCGTCGAGGCGCTTGAGGGGACTGGACCGGTGCCGGGACGCATGGAAATCGTGCCGAGCGCTGAGACTGACCCTCTGGTCATTGTCGATTACGCCCACACTCCTGATGCGCTCGAAGGCACGTTGCGAGAGGCGAGGGGCCTTGTAGGCCAGCATGGCCGAGTCGTGGTCGTGTTTGGCTGCGGGGGCGACCGGGATGCTGAGAAGCGCCCGATCATGGGCCAGATCGCTTCAACGTTGGCCGACGTCGTGGTGATCACTACTGACAACCCTCGAAGTGAGCGTCCGGCAGCCATTGTTGAGCAGATCCTTTCCGGGGTCGCCGCTTCCGGCGACGTGCGGATCGAAGAAGACCGCCAGAGCGCCCTTGCGGCCGGCATCTCGGCGGCCGGACCCAACGACGTCGTGGTTATCGCCGGAAAAGGCCATGAGACAACCCAGATCATCGGTGAGCGAACGGTGGACTTTGATGACCGGAGCGTCGCTGCGTTGATCCTTGCCGGGGAGCGGCCGTGCTGAGCTTGATGATGGCTGGGGG
>JBAXAR010000111.1:0-6433 GCA_037142475.1 Actinomycetes bacterium | reverse complement strand
GGGGCGTAGGCGGCATGGACCTCGAAGAAGTCACCATCGTCGACCACGGCCGAGATGATCGAACGCATGTCGTAGGGCTGGTTGACCGACGCCGGGAGGATGTCGACGAGTTCAGGACACAGGCGATCCGGGTCATCATCCTGATCTCCCCGAGGAGGGTCCTCCATGTTGTTCGTCGGCAGGAAGCTCAGCAGGTACTTGACGTCGTCGAGGCAGGCGTATTCGTCGGCGGCGACGAAGTGTGACACGCCCGACTTGCTGGCATGGCTCATGGCCCCACCGAGCTCCTCGAGGGTGACGTCTTCGCCGGTCACGGTCTTGACCACGTCAGGGCCGGTGATGAACATGTGGCTGGTCTGATCCACCATGAAGATGAAGTCGGTCATCGCCGGCGAGTACACCGCACCACCGGCGCAGGGGCCAAGGATGACGGAAATCTGCGGGATGACGCCTGAGGCCTTGACGTTGCGGTGGAAGATGCCTCCGTAGGAGTGCAGTGAGACCACACCCTCCTGGATCCGAGCGCCAGCGCCGTCGTTCAGACCAATCATGGGAACGCCGAGGGACTCGGCAAGATCCATGATCTTGTGGATCTTTTCGGCGAAGACCTCGCCGAGGGCGCCACCGAAGACAGTGAAGTCCTGCGAGAACACACAGACCTTGCGCCCGTCGATGGTGCCGAATCCGGTGATGACACCATCGGTGTACGGCCGGTTGGCCTCCATCGAGGCTGCATGTGCCCGGTGTCGGGCGAGCATGTCGAGCTCGACAAAGGATCCCTCGTCGAGGAGGTAGTCAAGGCGCTCCCGGGCGGTGAGCTTGCCCTTCTCGTGCTGGCGGGCGACGGACTTCTCGCTGCCGGCATGGAGCGCCTGGTCCTTCAGCTCAGCGAGCTGGGCGAGCTTCTCAGTCATGGTGTGGTCCATAGTTCTCAGAGGCTACAAGAGGAGCGGGGGGACCTCTGTGGGGGTGCCCCAGAATCAGGCGTCGACCCCACCGACTACTCCTGGACGAGCTCGATGAGGGTACCGAAGGATGCCTTCGGGTGGATGAAGGCCACCGTGGTTCCCCGCGACCCAGGGCGAGGGGCCTCGTCGATGACCCGGCCACCCGAGGCCTTGACGGCCTCAAGGGCCTCGGCACAGTTCGCGACCCGGTAGCCGATGTGATGCAGACCTTCGCCCTTGTTGGCGAGGTACTTCGCCACTGGCGAGGTCTCCGTCGTGGGGGTCAGGAGCTGGACGTAGGAGTCGGCCACCTTGAGGAGAGCCTCTTCGACGCCGTCGGAGTCAACGCGCTCACGGTGCTCTACCTCCGCACCGAAGACCTCGGCATACCAAGCAATAGCTGCCTCGAGGTCATTCACGGCGATAGCGACATGGTCAATCTCTGTCAGGAGAAGCTCAGACACAGGTGGTCCCTTCGTGGTCGATGTCGGTTGGGGTCAGCCGTCGTTACGGCGGAAGATAGTGAGGCGGTCTTCGCCGACCTTCTCGCGCAGTTCCTGGTCATCGATGCCGAGGCCCTCGGAGGGAGCGGCACACAGAACGCCGATCTTGCCCTCGTGAAGGTTCTTGTGAACCTGATAGGTCGCGTCACCAACATCATCGAGGGCGAAGACTGCTGAAAGTGGCGGCAGGATCTTGCCCTCGCAGATCAGTTGGTTGGCGTGCCACGCCTCGCGGTAGTTGGCGAAGTGTGAGCCCTTGATGGTCTTGAGCTTCATCCAGAGGTGTCGGTTGTCGTACTCGATCATGTAGCCCGAGGTGGCCGCGCAGGTCACAATCGTCCCACCGCGCTTGGCGGCAAAAACGCTGGCACCCATGGTCTGGCGTCCGGGGTGTTCAAAGACGATGTCGACGTCCTCGCCGATGAGGCCACGGATGTCCTTGCCAAGCCGACGCCACTCTGATTCGTCCTGGGTGTGCTCGTCGGACCAGAAGCGATAGGCCTTTTCTTTCCGGTCGATGACAGCCTCGACACCCAGTTCGTTCAGGATGCTGACCTTGGACGCAGAGGAGACCACGCCGACCGGCGTGCCGCCGCCATTGAGGACGTACTGCACGGCGAAGGCTCCGAGGCCACCGGTGGCACCCCAGACGAGGACATTGTCGCCCTGGGTCATGTCCGCACCATTGCCCGAGACGAGCATCCGATAGGACGTCGAGTTACACAGGGCGTTGACCGCTGACTCTTCCCAGGTCAGGTGCGTGGGCTTGGGCATGAGCTGGTTTGCCTTGACCACGGCGATCTCGGCGAGGCCGCCGAAGTTCGTCTCGAAGCCCCAGATCCGCTGATTCGCCGCGAGCATCGAGTCATCGTGAGCGGCGGGGTCCTGGTCGTCGACGTAGTTGCAATGGATGGTGACCTTGTCGCCGCTGTGCCACGAGCGCACTGCGGAGCCGGTCTTGAGCACGATGCCCGAGCCGTCAGAGCCGACGATGTGGTAGCCGAGGGCGTGGCGCTTTCCCCACGCCGACTCCTTGCCGAGCCGGTCGAGGAAGCCGAAGGTTGGCAGGGGCTCGAAAATCGAGGTCCACACCGTGTTGAAGTTGATCGAGGACGCCATGATCAGGACGTAGGCCTCGTCGGGGGCGAGTTCGGGCAACGCCACGTCACCGATCTTCAGTGAGAGACGGGGATCCTTTTCCTCGGTCTCGAGGCCCTCGAACATGCCGGCGTCCTCGCGTCGGACGAAGGCCGCCTTGTAACTTTCCGGCATTGGGAGATTGGAAAGCTCCTCGCCAGAGGCACCGTTGATTGCTGCAGTGATGATCTCGCTCATACCGGGAAACTCTAGTGGCCCGAGCCCCCCAGGGCCCCAGCCGGCGATCCCTGAGGGGCTCGCTCAGATCGTCGGCTTCACGCCCGTAATGAGGACCATGCCTTCAGGGAGGATGGTGGCGCCGCAGGCAGTCGAGATCGACGCGACGACGCCCACCTCAGCGAGAATCGCCGGGACCCGGTCGATGTCGATGAGGGTGTTGTGGTGCCGCTCGTCGTCGCGTCGCCAGGAACCATCGACGTTCTTCGTGAAGATGCTCATTGCTCTGACGAACGTTGCTAGGTCGGGCTGCTCGTACTCACAGGTCAGCAGCCATTCCTCGCCCCGCCAGATCGAAGGCGGCGCCCCACGGCGGGCTGCTGCGTAGCCAAGGCCGCAGAGGTCGGTGATCAGGACTCCCCCGGCCGCAAGTGCGCTTCCCATGGCCCGGAGCGACGCTTCGATTTCGGCGTCGGAATCGACGTAGTTCAGCGGGTGACCGACCCCCACGATGGCATCGCAATCCGGGATCGGGTCCTCAGGGAGTGTCAGCCGGCCGAAGGTGGCCTCCGGAGCGAAGGAGGCCGCCAACTCAAGCATCGCCACCGAAGAATCGGTCGCCACCACATCAAACCCGGCTGCGCAGAGTTCCCGGGTGAGCCGACCGCTGCCACACCCGACTTCAACGATCCGTGATCCTCTCTCGAGGCTCGAGAGCCCATCGAGGACACCCGGGGCCATTGAGTCGCCATAGGCCCCGAAGGCCTCATGGTGGATCCGAGCGAGATCGTTTCGGTAGTAGCGCTCCAGCGGCATCTCTCGATGCTCGCGCATCGGCGGATCAGCCAGCTGTCTCCATTGAGTAACTGTTCATCAGGTTGTCCTGCAGCACGGTGGCCGGGTGATCCTCAGTCTGGACAACGAGCGTTGTCGAAAGAACTCTCGAGCCATAGCTCCAACCAGCCGGGAGAGTGAGGCGAGGAGCAAGATCAACAAGATCGGCTTGGCCCAGGTCGGGGATGATCTGCTGACTCCACGACTGCATCACGTAGTGCTGGCCCTGATCGTCGGTGAGCTCGTAGATCGTGCGACCCGGGTTGTAGACGAAGGCTGCGGTCCGGTTGACCGAGTGCGGGACAAAGCCCGAGCGTGACCCAGCGATGTCGGCTGGGGTGATATCGACAGTCGCTTCCTTGTTCATCTCGAGGCTGCCAAACGTGACCGTTGAGGTCTTCGTTGTCTTCCTGACTTTCTCGATGCTGTTCATCAGCCAGTAGCGCGGCCCATTGGCAAGCGCAGCGACTGCGTGCTGCTCAGTGGCGATCGCCTTGGTGTCGAGCGCCTTCCATGCCGCTGCTGGACAATCGCTGAGGGGGAACGTGGTGTAGACCGAGGCCTGAAGACTTGTCGCACCCTTCGAAACGAGCAGGATCTCGCAGTAGCGCTTCCCGACGAGGTTCTCGGTTGACTTGACCACAGTGGTCGTCGGGGCCGTGGTGTCGCTCGAGGATCCGCAGGCTGAGATGCCGATGGAGCTTGCCAGCAGAGCGACGCCCGCGGTAACAGCCCGCAGCGTCACCCCCATTGAATTGTCAGTCAAATTGAAAGATCTCATCGTCAGAGAATATCCCTCCGAGACGCTTCGTGCGCTCCGGCAAGGCGGAGGAGGAATTCCTCACAATTTGCAACATTGTTGTTGCCATGCCGCTCCTGACCCTCTAAAGTGAACGCAAGGTGAACTAAACGACCTTTGGGGGAACGTATCGTGACAAGTCTGCTTGCAGAAGGTTGGTACATCGATCCATTCGGCCTCCACGACGCGCGGTGGCTGTCGGCAGGCACCCCAACGAAGCTCGTGCGCGATGGGTCTTGCGAGTCCTACGACCCCGCTCCCCGCGCAACCTCGCCGCTCAGCCTCGTCCCCTTTGAAGTCACCACCAGCGCTCGCAATGGCGAGGACATGCTCCGGTCGGATTCACCCGTTCGGTCGCCTCGCGACGCTATGTCCCGGGCTGCGGCGTCGGTGTTGCTCCGCAGCCACGGCTGACGGAAGCAGAATCCCGGGATTCAGGACTTCTCGGGTACCTCGGCGAAGGCGGGCGCTCCAGCAAGTGAGGTGAACGCCGATCCGTGCATCCGGCTCCGTAGTTTCTCGCCGACCTCAGGGTTCACCTTGAGATCAGGATGGAGATCCCCGAGTACTTGTCCGAGTGCTACTCCGAAGAGATAGATGATCCATGCCATGGGGTCGATGGTGCCATCGGCCCAGCCGACCTCCTGGGTCATCTTGAAGAGATCAGCACGCTGCTTCAGCGTCTCGCGAACCAGTTCACCGACCTCATCCCTCATGGCATCGTTCCGACGCAGGTCCGCCAGAATCTCAAGGATCTGCCAACTGACCTGCGTCGCTCCGCTCCCCCAATACGTGGGATCCAACTTGGTCGCCGCCGCTTGGTAGGCCTCGACGTCACGGGCTTCGAGTGCCGCTTGGATTTTTTCGACATAGGGAAGGTCGAGGTTGATGTAGTCCACCAGCCGTTGCGCTTGGGCAGCGGCGATGAGTGCGTCGCGAGAAGCGAAGTAGTAGTAGATCGTCGGCGGTCCAACCGCTGCTCGTTCAGCCACCTCGCCGATGCGAAGGTTCGATGAACCGGCCTCAGAGATCATCTGCGCCGCAGCGTCAAGGATCTTGCTCCTTGTGGACGACTCATCACGCTTGGGCACTGTTCTCTGTCTCGATCCCGCCGACTCCAACTATTTTTACATTGCAGTTCAACTGGGATCATGGAGAAAATCCCTAGTCAAATAAGATATCTTCGAAATTTCTCGAATAGTCATCGAAACTTTTCTTTTTTGCCGGTTGTCGAGAGTCTCGAGTCCGGAGCGTTCGTCGCCTCTTTCGATGGGCTGCGATGAACTTCGGCAACGACGCACTAGGTTGATCGTTTGCGGCTCCTGTGCTTGCACAGGAGCTGATCGGACGTCGTCACGCCGTGGCGCAATGAACAGGGAGGGGACCCAGTGGCTGGGACCGTGATCGTGTCGGGTGCTCGCACCCCAATTGGAAAACTCTCAGGTGGTCTCGCATCAATGACCGCCATGGACCTCGGTGGCATTGCCATCGCTGAGGCAATCCGCCGTGCCGGTCTCACCGGCGAGCAGATCGACTACGTGATGATGGGGCAGGTCATCCAGGCCGGTCAGGGCCAGATCACTGCACGTCAGGCTGCCGTCAACGGCGGCGTCCCGATGAGCGTGCCCGCCACAACCATCAACAAGGTGTGTCTTTCGGGCCTCAACGCCATCTATCTTGCCGATCTCATGATCAACGCCGGAGAGGCGGACATCATCGTGGCCGGAGGCATGGAGTCAATGACCCAAGCTCCGCACTTCCTCGCTGGCGCACGCGCCGGGATCCGGATCGGTGACGCCACCCTGGTCGACTCCATGATGTACGACGGCCTCACCTGTGCCATCGACCACTGCGCCATGGGCCTCGGCACCGAGAATTACAACAAGGACGTCGGTGTCTCCCGGGAGCGCCAGGACGCCTTCTCTGCTGCCAGCCACGTCAAGGCGGCCGCTGCCATCGCAGCCGGGCGGTTCGATGACGAAATCGTCTCGGTGTCGATCCCTCAGCGCAAGGGCGACCCCAAGTTGTTCTCCATC
>JBAXAR010000110.1:0-6434 GCA_037142475.1 Actinomycetes bacterium | reverse complement strand
TCCACCGATCGGTTGTCGCCGGTTTCGACCTCGACGGTTCCCTGCCTGATGGCCTCTCGGCATCGAGACTGGTGGCCTCGATGCGTCAGGACAAGAAGGCACATCACGATCTGACCTTCGTGCTCGATGGTCCGAGCGGGGTCGAACCCGTCTCGGGCATCGATCCTGCGGCTGTGATCGCTACGCTGCGAGACATGGGAGCAGATCAATGAGCACGAACGGATCGGAAGTCCTTCTCCTCTCCGGGCCGAACCTTGATCTCCTTGGTGATCGAGAGCCAGCCATCTATGGGACTGACACGCTCGCTGATCACGTGGCGCGTTCCCAGACGGCTGCGGTTGCGGCAGGCCTGACCCTCCGTCACCTTCAGTCGAATCACGAAGGTGATCTCATCGAGGCGATTCACGCCGCACGAGGGACAAGCGCTGCCATCGTGATCAACGCCGGCGCACTGACGCATACCTCGTGGGCGATCCACGATGCCCTCGCTGCCTTTGAGGGGCCCGTGATTGAGCTCCACCTCTCAAACCCTGCCGCTCGGGAACCGTTCCGGCACACGTCGGTCATCGCTCCCGTCGCCGATGGAGTTATCGCCGGATTCGGCGCCCTTGGTTATGTTCTGGCGATCGAGGCAGTCTCGCGAATTCTCTCCGAGACCCACTAAAGGCCACCTGATGCTCTCTGTTCCTGATCTCAGCCCACTCGACATCCCCGGGCGCCTGCTCCGACTGAGGGCCGCCCTTGATGGGGCCGGTGTGGACGGGCTTGTGGTGACCAATCTGACCAACGTCAGATACCTGACGGGATTCACCGGCTCGGCTGGCGTATTGGCCATCACCGAAGCCTCGGCGGTCCTGACCACTGATGGTCGCTACCGCACCCAAGCCGGCGAGCAACTCGCAGCGTCTGGCGCATCAGCCCTGGTTGATATCTCGATCGGTGGTGTCGAGGACCAGCGAGTGGCGTTGCTTGGAGCGCTCGACGGTGCGGTCAGAATCGGACTTGAAGCCGATGACGTCACCTGGGCGCAGGCCACCGCATGGGAGGCCAGGGTGAATCGCTCTTGCGTCGCCACCTCTGGGGTTGTCGAAGCCCTGCGGCAGATCAAAGATGTCGGCGAGGTCGACCGAATGCGCCATGCAGCGGCGATCGCCGACGCAGCACTCGGCGAGGTGCTGCATCTTCTGAGTGACACCGGATCCACACCTATCTCCGAGACCCTCTTCGCCCTCGCCCTCGACTCGGCCATGCGGAGCCTCGGAGCTGAGTCAGTGGCCTTTGAGACCATCGTGGCGGCGGGGGAGAACTCGGCCAAGCCGCACCACCATCCCAGTGACCGGATCATCAAAGTGGGAGATCCTGTCGTGATCGACTTCGGGGCGACGTTCGAAGGCTACCGATCCGACATGACGAGAACCTTCGTGGTGGGTGGCCCCCCGGCAGGTGCTCTCAAAGAGATCTTCGATCTTGTGTTGGCCTCTCAGAGAGCAGGCGTGGAGGCCGTCGTGCCAGGCGCCGCCGCCGCCGCTGTTGACGATGCCTGTCGCTCGATCATTGCTGCCGGCGGCATGGCCGAGCGCTTCGAGCACTCGACTGGCCATGGAGTCGGCCTCGACATCCACGAGCTTCCATGGGTCTCCTCGCAGGGGACGGCTATCTTGGAGGCTGGTGCGGTCGTGACTGTCGAGCCTGGCGTCTACGTCGCCGGGGTCGGCGGCGTGCGCATCGAAGACACGTTGGTCGTCACCCCCCAAGGTGCGGAAGCACTGACTCGATTCACGAAGGAAGTAGTTGCCTGATGGCTGTGTCAACGAACGATCTCAAGAACGGCATGACCTTGAACCTCGCTGAGGGGCTTTTCAGCGTCGTTGAGTTCCAGCACGTGAAGCCCGGGAAGGGCGGAGCATTCGTGCGCACAAAGTTGAAGAATGTGCGCACCGGAGCCACCGTGGAGCGCACGTTTCGAGCGGACGAGAAGTTGGATCAGGCGATCGTCGAGAAGAGTGAGACCCAATTCCTCTACCGAGACGGCGATGACTATGTCTTCATGGATCAGTCGACCTACGAGCAGACCACCGTTGCGCCGAGCGCCCTTGGTGATGCGGTGCATTACCTCAAAGTGGGAGATGGGGCGAACCTCCAGAGCTACAAAGATGAGATCATCGGCATCGAGTTGCCGGCATCTGTTCTCCTGACGATCGCCGAGACTGAGCCTGGGGTCCAGGGCGACCGAGTCTCGGGGGCTCGCAAGCCCGCCACACTTGAGACCGGATTGACGATCCAAGTTCCGTTGTTTGTCAATGAGGGTGACGTCGTCAAAGTCGACACCCGAACCGGCGACTACCTCACCCGCGCCTAAGCAAGGACGGTCGTCTCCCCATGTCCGTTACGGGCCGTCATGAGGCGCGCGAGCGCGCCCTTGCCCTCATCTACGAGGCAGCACAGAAGCACGTTGATCCCGTTGAGGTGCTCGACGAGTTGACCGTGGCGCCTGATCCCTACTGCGCGCTCCTCGTCCAACTCACCTCGCAGCATGGGGCGGAGGCCCGCACGGCCATCGAGACCACTGCGAAGAACTGGCCACTCGATCGAATCGGACTCATCGACCGTCTGGTGATGGAGTTGGCCATCTCCGAGCTGAGGGGTGAAGACCCTCCGCCACCGGCCGTGGTGCTCAACGAAGCCGTCGATCTGGCCAAGACCTACTCCACCGAGTCCTCTGGGTCATTCGTCAATGGTGTGCTCTCTGCGGTGCTGTCCGCCGAATCCTGATCACGGATCCTCGCCGTCATCTCAGATTGCGATCACTACAGTCGGGGAGTCGAGGGGATCGCCGAGCACTCGGCATTGATGGTTCGCAACAGGGGGTGACGACGTGCCGGGAATGGGTGGTTCCCTCAAGCTTCGCAATCCACTGATCGTCGAGCGCTTCTCTTCGGCGTTGACGCACCAGATTCTTCTTGTCCTCGCCGTGGCACTGTTGGCCGCCGGTCTGGCTGTGGTGCTTGCGCAACGCCGACCACTGCCCCCGGTCATCGATGAGCCCGTTGCGAGAAGGATTCTCCGGCTTGGCTTCGGTGGCCTCTGGATCATCGCTGGGATTCTGCAGCTGCAGCCGTCGATGCCGATTGGCCTTCCCTCCGCCGTTGTTCTCCCGACGGTGGCGACCGCTCCTGGTGCTCTGAACCATCTGGTCTCCCTCGCCTCGAATGCGTGGCTCCGGCATCCAGTTCTTGGTGCCTCAGCGGTGGTGTGGCTCGAGCTAGGACTTGGGGTGTGGCTTCTCGTCGCCCGCGACGGCTGGTGGTCGCGGGCCGCTGGCTGGGCATCTGCCGCATGGGGTGCGGTGGTCTGGGTGATCGGCAACGGGCTCGGAGGAATGTTTGTCGGCCCACTCAGTTGGATGTTTGGAGCCCCCGGAGCCTCCCTTTTTTACGTCCTCGCCGGAGTCGCTCTTGGTGTTCCACCACTCTGGCTCAGCCGCCGCAGCATTGTCCGGTGGACCTCGAGGGGGATCGGGGTCGGCCTCGTACTTCTCGCTGCACTTCAAGCGTGGCCAGGCCGAGGATTCTGGGGTGAGGGTCCTGCCTCGGTCCGGCCACTCTCCTCGATGGCGCAGGATATGGGGGCCTTGGGCCAGCCAGGAATCACGGCCTCACTCCAGCATTGGGTGGCCCAGGCGACGCTGGACGGCTCGTGGATCTTCAATGCTGTCGTGGTCGTGGGGTTGGCACTGAGTGGGGTCGGTTTCCTGATGGCGTCGCGTCGGTGGATCCTCATGTCACTGTGGCTCTATGGGTCCCTGGCGCTGGCCGACTGGGTCATGATCCAGGACTTTGGAGTCTTTGGTGGGATCAGTACTGACATCAACTCAATGGTGCCTTCGGTAATTTTCCTTCTTGCGGCCGGACTGGCCCTGCTCGACCACCGAGGCGACACGCCCGCGGCGATCCCGGGAATGGACGGTGGGGGGGCACGACGTCCTCGATCCTTCGGTGCCTTGGCGCGTATCGGCGGGTCCGCCGCAAGCGCTGGTGTCGTCCTGGTTGGGGCGCTGGTGATCAGCAGTATCGGGATTCTGCCGGGAGCCACCTCGGAGGCAGCAGTTGCCACAGGTGGGACCGTCGCAGATCTTGGCGGTGTACCCGCTCCTGATTTTCAGCTCATCGATCAGCGGGGTGAACCAATCTCGCTGGCAACGCTCCGAGGTCACACTGTGGTGCTGTCATTCATCGACGCCGTGTGCACCTCGGAGTGCCCGATTGAGGCGCAGGAGATGCGTGCTGCGGCTCGGGAACTTGGCTGGCCATCCGATGTTCTCTTTCTGGCGATTTCTGCCAATGGACGGTTCGACTCTCGGCAGGCGACCGTTACTTTCACGCGGCAAGAGGGTTTCGACGATTGGGCACAGTGGCGATTCGCCACGGGGAGTCCGACCATGCTTCGCCAGACGTGGCAGCGATACGGCGTGAACGTAGCCGCGGTGGGGGCGGGGGCGATGGTGGCACACGGGGAGGCTGTCTTCATCATTGACGCAAGGGGCAAACTCAGGGCGACGTGGAACCTGACGCCGGGACCAGACGAGGGAAGCGTCACTGGCCAATCGACGACTGCCCTCATCGTCGAGCAGATCCGGGCTCTTCGGTGAGGAGGATCAGCGTTGGCTTTCTCATCATGTGTTCGGCGCTGATGGCGGCGAGTCCTGCTGGCGCGGCAAAGCAAACCGGTGCCCTTTCGCCGCTCGTCGGGGGCATCGTAGGGGTGCATGGTGAGGCGACCGTGGTGGTGGCGATGGGACACTTTGGGAACGACGAGGATCGATTTTTCGAGACCTTCACCTCCTCGGGGTCTGGTTTCATCCTGACAACGCCGAAGGGGGCAGCGACCAACGGCGGGATCATCGTGTCCTCGCCGCGAGCCGACCTTTCCGCCGTCCTCCCGTATTTTCGATTCAGAGCCACAGCGATCAGCCCGTTGGTGAGCGGCCGCCAGGTGCATGGGGGCGAGGTGGTCCCCGGCCTGGCACCGTGGCCAACCTCGGTCAGTATGAATGGGTCGTTGGCGGTGGTGACAGACCGAGGAGAGGTCGTGGGCGCTGCCGATGCTTCGAGGCGTCTCCGACGGATCACGACACTCCGAGAGCTCTCTGCCACTACGGCCGGACGGCGTTGCGGACTCACGGCGCTGACTGCGGTCGTCGTCGAGGACGATCAGTCGATCGCCGTGGGGGGAAGGTGTCGGCACTCCGGTGCCTCAGGGATCTTCGAGCGTCGTGTCGGATCGAAACAGTGGAGCGGTTTGCCAGCGCTATCACCTTCTCCGTCCTCGGTCATTCGGCTTGACGCAAGAAATGGCGGTGGGTACTCGGCGCTTCTGGCTGCTGGCGGCCGCGTCATTGTTTCCGTCGGGGGATCCGGCTCACTCCAGAAGGGCGTGCCGTCGGGAGTCTCGAACGAAGCACTCCGAGCGGTCATCTTTCTGGGGCCTGCATCAAATGGGCACTACGCCGTCACCGTCACGCGTGGCCGTGGAGTCTCTGCTCGGGAAATCTCGGCGACCGGTCCGGGCCCATGGATTGGCCCGGTGCTCCCCGCATCCACGCAAGTGGTTGTCCCATCGATGGAAAGCCGACCGGCCGTGGCGATCGCCGTTCAAGGTTCGATCATGACAGAGCGCTCTCTCGATGAAGTCAGCGGTCGGTGGGCAATTTCTGGCATGCAGCGTGTCGCGATTCCCTATGGAACCTCCCGATGAGCGATGGAGAAGGTGACCTCAGGTGAACCTCACCGTTGTTCTCGCCGCCATGGACGATTCCATGGGGTCCATGAGCTCGATGCCGCACGGGTGGCACCTCAGTTCGCTCTGGATCATCGGAGTGCTTCTCATTGGGATTGAAGAGCTCGGTATGCGCCGGCTCCGGCAACGCTGCACGGGGCGTCGCCGGCGATCATGGAGAGCGAGGGCGTGGCTCTTCGAGAGTTCGATCGCCATCGTGTGCCTCATCGATTCAAGCCCCCTTATGGGTGCGTCGATGTCGCACATGACGATCCACATGCTCATCCATGTTGTCGAGATGTTCTACATCCCGATCCTTCTCATCGTGGCTGCTCCGTTCGTCCCGGCGCTCTTCGCCCTCCCTGTCGGAACTCGACGGACTCTTCTCCGCTGGTGGTACGTCGGCCCTGGGCGCCCGGTGGCGACGCTGGCCTCGCGGGCCGCCGCCGCACCAATTCTCGTCATTGTCGTGTTTAACGCCACGATGATTTTTTGGCACCTCCCCAAGGTGTTCGATTGGGCGGCGCGGCACTGGGCTGTTCATACCTGGCTGATGACGCCGAGCTACATCGTCGCTGGCTACCTGTTTTGGCGGCTCCTGCTGGGCAGTCACCCGCGGCCTCCGAGAGCCTCCCTGAAGTTCCAGGCGATCGCCGTGA
>JBAXAR010000109.1:0-6501 GCA_037142475.1 Actinomycetes bacterium | reverse complement strand
GGGAGGGTCAGAGGATCAACCTGCCGATCCTAGACTTCAGCCGCGTGAACGGCGCACACACCGAGATCGAACTGGAATGGCTATGAAGTACCACACCATCGTCGCGGACCCGCCGTGGGAAGTAATGGGAGGGCCATCATGGGGAGGAGGAGCTTCTAAACCGCTGCCTTATCCAACTATGACCGTGGATGCCATCTCGAAACTTCCTGTTAAGGAACTCGCAGAAAAAAACAGCCACCTCTACCTGTGGACGATCAATGCCTACCTGGAGGACACCTACGAGATAGCTCGTCAGTGGGGCTTTAGACCTTCAACTCTGCTGACCTGGACAAAGCCAATAACCGGAGGAGGTCTCGGAGGCTGCTACAGGCTTTCAACAGAATGGTGTCTTTTTGCTCGTCGAGGAATCCTCACCGCCAAGACTCAAATAGGGCAGAGTCACTTTGACTGGCCTCGACAATCTCGACATTCGCAAAAACCAGATGCCTTTATGGATCTTGTCGAGTCTGTCTCGCCCGGCCCGTACCTTGAAATGTTCAGCCGAAGGTCTCGCCTGGGATGGGACACCTGGGGGAATGAATCTCTTAACCACGTCCCGCAGCTCGACGCATCAGATGCTACTTGACACACGGAGACTTTTAGTATAACGAATCCGCGTGCTAAGGCATCGCAGCTCGACGCGTCCTAAGCCCCCACACCACCACCACACCACCACACGACCGAGAACCAGCACCCACGCCCCGCCACTCGCCACAAGGCACCACACAGCCCCCCACCACGCCACACGGCTGCATCACCACGCACCACCATGCACCAGGCCCCCCTTGACCCGGGGGTCTTTTTAATGTTCTTACTACGTAAGAACATGTGTAGAGTCTTGACTCTACACTAAAAAGACCCCCGGGTCAAGGGGGGCCTGGTGCATGGTGGTGCGTGGTGATGCAGCCGTGTGGCGTGGTGGGGGGCTGTGTGGTGCCTTGTGGCGAGTGGCGGGGCGTGGGTGCTGGTTCTCGGTCGTGTGGTGGTGTGGTGGTGGTGTGGGGGCTTAGGACGCGTCGAGCTGCGATGCCTTAGCAGCCGACCACGAGGCACCTGCATCGCCTCCCCAGAGATTCCAGGCCACTCGTCCAGGTGACGGATAGCCGTCCTCTCCGGGGCTGAAGCCGGTCGCGTTCTTGTCTACAGCGTGACGAGCAAAGAAGGAGTGCATCCTCTTGATTGTGCTAGGGCTAAGCTTGTCTCCTCTGACGATCTGGTGAGCACGTGCCAGGCCGATGATCGTTCCTCCCCTATTTCCTTCCTCGTGCCACTTCAGAGCTGCCGCGGCTGCTGACTTCATCCCGTCAGTCGGAGAGTAAGAAGAGACACGAACTCTCATGAGAACAGGACTCGACCCGACCAGGCGTAGTAGTTCACCGTCTTGCCTGAACCACCACCGCCTCGACCGCCAGCAGCCGCGAGCACTACCACATCTCCGGCCGTTACGCCAATACCGCTCGACGCAGGGCCAGTGACGAACCTGACACCTCCGCCGGTGCAAGTTGCCTGCGATGAAGGCACCCACGTGACAGCCGGAAACGCTGCGAGGCTAGCACCCTTGAAGTAGCCAAGCTCGATATACCCAGGGTCGCCACCGTTGTCGTCCGTCATCACGGCCTCGACCTGGAGCGTCATCGACGTTATTCCTGTCGGCACGATGATCGGTGCGCTGTACAAGCCGAGGTTCGTCGGCAAAGTCGCGTCCGTCTGATCGACCGAGACCGTCTGATACGCACGGATCGGCACCTCGACTGCTGAGCTACCTAGCGCCGTAACTATTACCCTGTTGTTCGGGGCATCATCGGTAACCGTGAACGTCGTCCCGCCAGCGTCAGAGAAGTCGAGCGTCGTCTCGTTGCCTACACTGACACCGTTGTGCTGGAAGTTGAGTGTCGTCACGGCACTAGGTGGAATGATGCCGCCACTCGGCGTGATCGTTCCGCCAATCTGGTTCGACGGGATGAGACCCGCCTCGCCTTCCTGAAACACTCCCCCGTAGACGATCGCTGCGGTTCCAGCCAGCAAGGAACGGCAACGTACCCCGTAGATGCGGTCAGGGCCATTAGGCCGATACCGAGTATCAGCTCCGCCCGCGAGAGGGATAAGGGCTGTGTTCGTTGCAAACTCCGGACCCCATGTAGACGATCCCTGAGCTTGCGCGGTCTTGAGGCTGACGTAAGCGCCAGCGTTCTGCACGTACAGGTACCCGCCGCTGTAAGGGGTACCGCCGAAGTCGAACACGGCAGCACCAGGATCGGAGTAGTTGTCAGTCGTGCTCGTGAGGGGAATAGCGATCGACACACTACTGAGGCACCGTCAGAGGATCCTCGAACGCCTTGTGGTCTTCGCAGCGTCCGTACACGTACAGGCTGTCCATGCGGCAACGGCAGTCCTGCTCGAAAGCGCCCATCATGCGGACGAGTGACTGGCAAGGCTGACACATCCTGTACGAGAGCCATTTCGAGCAGTGCGCGCATTTCGTCTCGTGCCTCAGGCCGTGAGAGCCGTAAGCCTGGACTCGGGTCTCCCACTTCGGAACTGGGTAGCCGTCCTTCCCCATCTGCCACGGCACATCCCTACCGATGCTCGGGTAGTTCGTGATCGGCCCGAAGTCGTGAGCGTGATAAGCCGAGCGTTCAGCCCTGGTCGAGCGGGCGACAGGTGACCCTGGACGCTTCGGAGTTTTCATCGCGGAGGGAACACTACCCGCGCAAGGCCCTTCGTCCTCGTGTCGATGAACAAGCATTCGTGCGCGTTCCAGTCGAGCTGCATCACGTTCTCCTCGATCATGCCTCGTGGGATTCCGGACGCGATATCGCGGAGCCGTTCGAGGTCGCCTTTGTCCCCTGTCTGCCAGAGGAATATGTACGTCGCCTGACTGAACGCGAGCCTCGGAATGTAAGACGGACGCTGCGCGCACGCCATCAGGCTGATCCCCTGCGTTCTGCCCTGGTACCAGAGCGAGTTCAGCTCCTTCTTCAAGCCGAGGTGGTCGTGCATAAACATCGTTTCGTCGATCAGTACCGCCCACTGCCCGGTCTCCTCAGCCCACTGCATCGAGTCACCGAACCGCTTAGCCTGCAACTTCACGGCCTGAGCCGCCGGAGTCTTGTCCGGTACCCGAGGCCAGTAGACGACCTTAGAGTTCACCGGCTTCGTGCCTTTACCGTCCGTCGTCCACAGAATGTCGTCGAGGTCACTCACGACCTTGTAGCCGTGCTTCGTCATGTCCGTGACGAGAGGGTCTTTCCGCTTCGTGGCAAGTACCAGGACGTGCTTCCTTAGCTCCGCGAGCGTTACGGCAGCATGCGTTTTGCCGGAGCCTGTAGGGCCGACAAGCGTAACGTGCTCCCCTGGCTCCCACTCTCTAGCTAGTTTCGCCTGCAAAGTCGCCCACGGGATACGCGGAACCTTCTGCATAGCCGCCATCGAAACCGGCTGCTGCCTGCTGCTCTGCGTACTGCTTCTCCCGTTGCGCTTCTGCGGTGCGTCTGTAGCTGCCGAACTTGTCGGCATAGAGGAAGTCGAGACCAGGCCCGCGTCCTGAGACATACACCCATCCCATCACTAGAATGATATGAGCCACGACGAGTTCGCCTACCGGCCCGCCCGACTCCATGAACTCTACGATCTTGGCGACGTTCTTCGACTGCTTCGCTGCGTTGATCCACGCCTGAGCGAGATCGTTGCTATAGGTGTTCGTGACGTGACCGAAGCCGTCGTTGCCTGTGACCATCGAGGCTCCGGCACCGATCGCACCGTAAGCCTTAGCGATCCGGTCACGCACTACAGAGTAGTCCCCGCTGGAGCTGGCAGCCGTGTGGCTGTACTTCGCTCCAGCGGGTGCTCGGGGCGAGTCGCTGTCACGCATCGGAATATCGCCCAGCGGTGACGTGAGAGGATCGTCCCCGCTGATTCCGCTGCTATAGGAGCCTGTCTCCTCGCCCAGAGATGACAGGCCTAGCGCCTCAGCCCACGCTCGGGGAACTTTTCCCTTGCCGCTTTTCAGCTTGACACCCTGCCCGCTGATCCTCTTCCCGAGGAGCGCCGACAGAGTGTTAGCTACATCTTCGTCCGTGAGGCCATTCTCGTCACGGTAGAGACCTAGCTCGTTCATGCCGCTTCATCGTCGGACGGCTCGTCCTCAAGCTCGACTTCTTCTGGCTCGTCCGGGCCGTTATAGATCGTCGCGATATCGACCTTCTGCACCTGGCCGGTCTCATCGACTGTCCACCCGTACGCCTTGCCGCTCTTACGTCCTGGCCGTACTCGACGCTCGAGCGCCACCTTCTTGTCTTTCTTCACTGGTTCGTCGCTGCTGCCTGCTCCTTTGACGAGGCTCGCTCGATGCTGACGGATGATCTCGAGCTCGTCCTCGGTGATCTCCTCGACGGCTTCCTCGAGGTCGTCCTGGGAGCTGCGGGCGAGTGACGCCTCAAGCTTGGCGATCCTCTCCTCTTGCGCTCGTGTCAGATCTGCCTTCTCCTCTGTCTCGTAGAGGTCAGCGAGTCGTCGCAGCATGTCCTTAATATCGGTGGGCATTTCCTAGCCTCTCTTTCTCTTGACCTTCACGGTGCGCCCGTGTGCTTTCGTGATCCGTACTCGCCTTGTGGTAGGCGTCGTCTCTGTTGCAGGGTACACGTTACCTTGTGGGCCTTTCTGCATGTAGGCGATCGTGTGGCCGCCTTTCGGCCCAGGCTCTTTCGTGATCGCGATCTGGAGGTATCGTCCGTTCGGGAGCTTCTTCCGGCGCCACCCGACGATCTGCCTTTTCTTCCCTCTCTTGTCGAAGTCGGCAGGCATCAGGCAGGTCTGGCAAAAGCCATCGGGATGTTCGGAATCGGTGTCTTGACTCCGAACTCTCGGCTGAGAGATTCCAGTCCGATGATGATGAGCGCGAAGCCGCCGATCAGCTCGACGAAACGAATCGACGTTACGAAGCCGATGAGGTCTCCGATCGACGAGAGAGACCCTAGAGCCTTCCCCGCTGTCCCCTGCGAGCCGCCTGGATACCACCTGTCCTGGCTCAGAGCTTTAGCCTCAGCGGAAATAGCGCCCCAAACCCCGCCTCCTTTTCCTGTCGGGGCGACAGATCGACCAGTGGACTGTAAAGCTTTGTACCGGGCAGTCGCAGCAGCGATAGAACTCGGCTCATCGGCGGGCTGCTCGAAGTTATGAACGATAGAGGCGATAGCGTCCGGGCCAGTCTTGCCAGCAGAATCAACCGCTATACCGCTGATCGCAGCCTGGATTCCCTTGTCACTCCACGCATAGTCGTAGCCACGTCCGTACTTGCCTACAGACGGAAACGGGAGACGCCCAGGAGATCGCATCTGGAACGGGCCGTAACTCCAACCTGGATTTCCGAACGTGTCGGGGTCGTAGTGTCCGGGAGCCTTAGTCAAGCCGCCTTCACCCTGAGCGACCGATAGGACAGCGACAGGATCGAGGTTAGCCGCCTTCGCGTCCTTCACGATCAGCTCACCGACGGTCGCCATGCCTACAGTCCGAGTCCGAAGTAGATCATGGTCAGGCCGATCGCGTAGAAGGCGATCATCTGGATTCGCTTGTCCTTCGATTCTTCCCAGTCCACGAACGAGGGCGACAGCCCCAGGATGATGAAGCCTCCGAGGGCTGCCGCCTTACGCGGCGTCAATGGATGGCGAAAACACCCTGCTTGGCGTTCGCGCTCACCCCCGTCTTGTTAGGAGTAGCCTTGACCGACACCGCTGTAGAAGGCCCGACAGCTTTACCGAGAGTCGATCTAACCGCAGGACTCTGAAGGTTAGTAGCACTCAAAGTCGGGAGTGTGAGTGTCTGTCCTCCACTCGTAAAATCTATCGGGATGCCCTGATTGATAAGGCTTAGAGCCTGCTGCTGCAACGGTTCAGTCGGGAAAGAGGAGCTAGGAGTTGCGACGTTCTGCGAATCAGCTGCAGGCGACACGTTCCCGCCACCCTGATTCTTCGACGCCGGATCGCCCGTGTAGTAGTAGTTGTAAGTGTCCCCGGCAGGCACCTGCATCTGCTGCAGCTGATTGTTCAGCGCGTCCGTCAGCCCCGTCATGTCCAGCATCGGCTGACCGGCAGCACCGCCACCCGTCGAGTCCTGCGGCTGCGGATACCCGACGTTATCGGGGGCTGTCGGCACCGAGTTCGTCCCCGCCGACGTAGAGCTCGAGCTCTTGTTCTTCAGGAACTTCCCGATGACGAAGTAGAGCGCGACGGCGAGCACCAGGAACACGACTGACTTCGGGACACCGCCGACCTTCCCGGAGAACATCCCGGAAAGGCCCTTACCTGAAGGCTTCGCTACTGCGGCAGCCATTCTCTACAGTCCCGTCGCGTAGATCGGCTTAGTCTGATAACCGAACACCGGAGGCGAGAAGAACACCATGTTCGGGTTCGGGCCTGTCGGGTTCGTGTACCCGAGACGAGCTGAGCCGGTCTGCTTCAGCCGCAC
>JBAXAR010000108.1:0-6539 GCA_037142475.1 Actinomycetes bacterium | reverse complement strand
GGCGGGAGTCAGTTCTTCATCGTGACCGGTGCTCAGGGACAGAATCTCCCCAATACCTACGCCCTCTTCGGCCAGGTCACCTCGGGCATCGACGTTGTCCAGAAGATCAACCAAGACGGCTCTGCTGCCGGCGTACCGCCGAACGTCACTCATCGGATGCTGTCGGTCGACGTCACCGCCAGCTAACGCTCTACCAACCCCTCACAAGGAGACCACCTCATGCCAACCCCAGAGTGCCCTGCTGTCGACGGTTCATCACCACGCCAGACGTCCTTTCCAGGCGAGCCGCCGATGTGCATTGACATCGCCAAGCGCTACACCGCCACGATGGTGACCTCCAAGGGAGGGATCGTCATCGCCCTTGATGCCGCCGCTGCGCCCAAGACGGTGAACAGCTTCGTCTTCCTGTCGCGGTACCACTACTACGACGGCCTCAACTTCCACCGCGTCATCCCGGGGTTCGTTCTCCAGGGAGGCTGCCCCCAGGGCACCGGCACCGGGCACCCCGGCTACAAATTCGCCGACGAGCTCCCAAAGCCCGGGCGCTATGAACTGGGCTCACTGGCCATGGCGAATTCAGGCCCTGACACCAACGGGAGCCAGTTCTTCGTCATCTCGGGTCCTGACGGCATGCGTCTCCCCCCGCTCTACTCGCTCTTCGGCAAGGTGGTCAGTGGTCTTGACGTCGTCGCCACCATCGATGCCCTCGGCACTCGCGGCGGATCACCCAGTGAAAACGTGACGATCGAATCCGTCACCATCACCGAAGCCGACTAACGGCAAGGGCTTCGGCCCACACAATTCCGTCTCCTCGAGTGACGATCGAACGTGACGGTTCAGCTCAGCGCCACGCGGGCAGCGCAGCGACGCCGGCCTCGACAGCCTGGCCGCCGAGATACACGGTGACCTGGCCGTCTCCGATGACCTCGTAGGTGCCGTCAGGCCGGCACACGATGCCCGTCCTCATCGGCAGCGCAACCACGGGGAGATCCTTGGGAGCCAGCTCGATCGTGCGATGCAGTTTGTCGAGATGAACGTCATCGGGGTCATCGCCCACATGGGCCACCACAGTGAAGGCAGTGATCGGACCCAGCCCGACCGTCGGAGCACCACCTCGGGGATCGACCATCGGGTCGCAGAACACCGTGGCGCCAGCGCCTGACGCAGCCACCACCCGACCGGACTCCAACGCGGCGAGGAGATGCGCGTGCAGCGCCGTCGCCTTCAGCGTGGTGCGCAGATGCAGAGCAGAGCCATCCGTGACAAAGATCAGATCGGCATCGTCGAGGCGAGCGGCGAGGTCCTCGACATCGGCCTCGGTCCTTGAGAGGGCCATGACACCCTCGACCTCAGCGCCGAGTGCCTCGAGCCAACCAGCCACGACGATCGTGGTCTCCTCTGGATGAGTGAAGGCGCTCGCCATGGGCACAATGGCGACACGACTCCCGCCCGCAATCTTGAGGAGCGTTCGGCCGAGATCCTCATGACCGCGGGCCTCACCACCGAACAGGACAAGGGTTCCGTATGGATTCGACATGCTCGGATCGTGCCACACCATCTCGGATATGTCACACCTCCCGCCACGGCACTACGATTCGACGCATGTCAATCACACGTGTAGGGATCATCGGTTCGGGCATCATGGGTTCGGGCATCGCAGAGGTTGCAGCGGCCAACGGCTACGAGGTCGTGCTGCGCAGCCGGAGCCAGTCGGCTGCCGACGCAATGGTGGCCGGACTCTCAAAGTCACTCAGCCGTCAGGTTGAGAAGGGTCGCCGCACCCAGGACGAGATGGACGAGATCGTCGGACGCGTCTCGACGGCCACCGAACTGTCGAGCCTGGCCGACTGCGATCTCGTGATCGAATCAGTCGTCGAGGACCTCGCCGTCAAGGTGGCGCTGTTCGCCGAGCTCGACGGGATCGTCAAGGCTGACGCCATCCTGGCCACGAACACCTCCACGCTCCCCGTGGTCGAGATGGCCATGGCCACCGGCCGACCTGACAAGGTCTGCGGTATCCACTTCTTCAACCCCGCTCCTGCGATGGCCCTGGTCGAGATCGTTCGACCAATCACGGCATCCGACGAGACAATGGACGTCGCGCTTGGCTTCGCCAGCTCGTGCGGTAAGGACCCTGTTGAGGTCAAGGACCAGGCAGGCTTCATTGTCAACGCCCTCCTCTTCCCCTACCTCAACAACGCCATCCGCCTCCTCGAGGGCGGCGTCGCCACCAAGGAAGGCATCGACGCCGCCATGAAGGGTGGGTGTGGATTCCCCATGGGTCCCTTCGCCCTCCTTGACCTCGTCGGTCTCGACACGTCGTTGGCCATCCTGGATGCTCTCTACGACGAGTTCCACGACGCCAACTACTCCGCGGTGCCACTGCTCCGCCGCATGGTGACCGCTGGCCAGCTGGGGCGAAAGTCAAAGCTCGGGTTCTACGACTACAACAAGTAGTCCGGGGCGCTCAGCCGAGCGACCCTGGGGCGAGTCGCCCACAATGATGGTGATGAAGGAGACGGATCATGGCTGAGAACAGTCGCGCCAAGCCCTGGGTCATGAGGACCTACTCGGGACACTCCACGGCAAAAGCCTCCAACACGCTCTACCGGACCAACCTTTCGAAGGGCCAGACCGGCCTTTCGATCGCCTTCGACCTTCCGACCCAAACCGGCTACGACCCTGATGCCCCTGAGGCGTCGGGCGAAGTCGGCAAGGTTGGCGTGCCGGTGGCCCACCTTGGCCACATGCGCCAGCTCCTCGATCAAATCCCCGTCGGCGAGATGAACACCTCGATGACCATCAACGCCACGGCGGCGTGGCTGCTCGCCCTCTACATCGCGAATGCCGAGGACAACGGGGTCGACCCAACGGTGCTGACCGGCACCACCCAGAACGACATCGTCAAGGAGTACCTCTCTCGAGGCACCTTCATCTTCGGCCCCGGGCCATCGAGGCGCCTCATCGTCGACATGATCGCCTACACGGTGCGTCACGTCCCGAAGTGGAACCCGATCAACGTCTGCAGCTACCACCTTCAAGAGGCCGGAGCCACTCCCGTCCAAGAGATCGCCTACGCCCTGGCCACCGCCATCGGCGTGGTCGATGCGGTGCGGGACTCGGGAAAAATCTCTGTCGAGGAGATTCCCGCCGTCGTCAGCCGCATCAGCTTCTTCGTCAATGCCGGCATCCGCTTCGTCGAAGAGACGGCCAAGATGCGGGCGTTCACCAAGTTGTGGGACCGGATCTGCGAAGAGCGCTACGGCGTCGAAGACCCCGCCAAGCGGCGCTTCCGCTACGGCGTGCAGGTGAACTCGCTCGGCCTCACCGAGCAGCAGCCTGAGAACAACGTTCCCCGAATCGTCCTCGAGGCGCTGGGGGTCACCCTCTCCGCTGACGCCCGAGCCCGAGCACTCCAGTTGCCCGCATGGAACGAGGCCCTCGGGCTTCCCCGGCCGTGGGACCAGCAATGGTCACTGCGCATCCAGCAGATCCTGGCCTTCGAGACCGACCTCCTCGAGTACGGGGATCTGTTCGAGGGAAGCCACGTCATGGAGGCCAAGACGGCCGAACTCATGGAGGCAGCAACCGCCGAGCTCGACGAGGTTCTCGCCATGGGCGGGGCCTTCGAGTCCATCGATGAGCTCAAGTCTCGCCTCGTGGCCAGCCAGGCCGAGCGAGTGAGCCGGATCGAGTCGGGCGAGCAGAAGGTCATCGGCGTCAACGCCTTCACCGAGACCGCCGATTCCCCGCTCACCAGCGGTGAGGGCATCGAGACGATCATGAAGGTCGACCCGCGTGTCGAGCGCGAGCTCATTGACGACGTCACCGCATGGCGAGCGAGTCGAGACGAGGCCGCCGTCCAGGCTGCGCTCACCGAGCTGAAGCGGGTCGCCCAGAGTGACGACCCCGCCGACAACATCATGATCCCCTCGATCGTGCTGGCCCACGCCGGCGGGACGACCGGGGAGTGGTCAAACGCCCTGCGAGAGGTCTTCGGGGAATATCGGGCCCCCACCGGGATCTCGGGTGGGGTGGGACGACGGGGGGCCTCAATGGCCGCCGTCGCCGAGCGCTCTCGGATCCTGACTGAGGCCACTGGGTCGAGGCCGCGGCTCCTCGTGGCCAAGCCCGGCCTCGATGGACACTCAAACGGTGCCGAGCAGATCGCCGTGGCCGCCCGAGACGCTGGCTTCGAGGTCGTCTACCAGGGCATCCGCCTCACCCCTGCCCAGATCGCAGCAGCCGCAGCCGACGAAGACGTCGACATTGTGGGAATCTCGATCCTCTCCGGATCGCACCTGCAGCTCGTGCCAGAAGTGATCGAGCGACTCCGTGCAGCCGGGGTCGAAGCCGACGTCATCGTGGGTGGCATCATCCCGCCCGAAGATGCGGAGACCTTGTTCGCACAAGGCGTGGCTGCCGTCTACACCCCTAAGGATTTCATCCTCACCGAAATCATGAGCGACATGGTCCGCCTGGTCGAGACCAGACGGGCCGCCACGGTCTAAGGCTCGTACCGCCTGATCACATCAATTGAGGGGGCATATGATCGACCGCTTACGAGACCTGTTCAAGGCCCACGGGATCTGGACGGGATTCGCTGTCTGCGTTCTCATCGGCATCGTTATCTTCCAAGGCACGGTCCTCAGTAGTGACTCGAGCTCGGAGATCGAGCTCGCCCGAGGCCTCGCCCATTTCAACCCTGGGGCGAACTGGCATGACTCGCGTTACCCCCTGCTCGCCTCGATCCTGCTTCTTCCGGCCGGTCTCGCCGGCGTCCTCGCAGGCCATGTAGCCGAAGGTTTCGTCGCCAGCGTGGAGTATCTGGTCCTCGGTGGCCTCACCATCGCAGTCGGTGTGCGCTGGTCCATGGCGATGCGCCCCGGAGAGTCGATGCGAGACCGCACCGAAGTGGCCCTCGTGGCCACCTTTGCCACGTTGATGTGGGTCTACATCACCAAGGAGCCCATGGACGTCGTTCTGGCGGCTCTCTTTGCCCTCTGCGCGGTGGCCGCCGCCCAAGAAGGTCGATTGGGGTGGGCCAGCCTGAGCCTCGGCCTCCTGGCCGGATCGCGCCACCAGATGATCCCCGTCGCCCTCGTCGGGGCCGTCGTCCTCGTCTGGGGCCCGCTCCGCCGTCGCAGCCTGCGTGGTGTCCTGCTCGCCGGCGTCCCGGTGAGTGTCTCACTCGTGGTGGTTGGCCTCGTGAACCTGGGGCGCTACGGCGACGTGCTCCGGTTCGGCCGCGGCTATGACCACATCGTCACCTACGGCACCGATCTGACAACCGTGATCAGCTCGCTGATTTCCATTGATGGCGGAATCTTGTTCTTCGCTCCACTCTGCGCCATCGGGATCATCGCCACATGGCCCTTCTGGCGTGATCCCCATACCCGACCAGCCTCAGCGGCGCTGACGGTGGCCCTCACGATTGGGATCTTCGCTTCGGTCCTGCTGATCCACCCATCGGGCAGCTATCTGTCGATCTGGTCCTGGGGTCGGAGCTGTCGCTACTTCGTGCCACTTATGGCCATCACTGCGTTCTTGGTCCCTCGTCGGCCACGAGGGCCGATCAGGCCGATGGCCATCCTCGCCACGGTCCTAGGCGTCGTGTGGTCAGCGCCGATGCTGCTCGTCCCCTACAACGCGCAACAGCGATTCTTCCCACTCACCTCTCCTGACGGCCCGAGCGTGTGGCGTCAGTATCAGGTGATCCCCAAGGTGCTCCGGAACTCGTTCGACCTGATCGTCCATGGCACCAGCCCCTACGAGCACTCCGCGTACTTCGCCTCGCTCTGGCAGGTCGAAGCGGTGCGATCAGCTGGTCAGGTAAGCCTGATCGCCACCGGGGCCATCAGTAGTGTCGCCGCCGGGTTGGCAATCGCCATCTGGAGAGCGAAGGGGCCAGAACCCTCACGCACCGAGGGCGTTGCGTCCGAGGTCTGAGTTCCGCAGGCGGACGACCCGCTCGGGCCACGCTGCTTAGAAGGGCCGCTGTCGGCGAGAAAGCGGGTGCGAGGCGAACCACCGTCCCGAAAATCGCCACTCGTTCTGAGGCCCCACGGGGGCTTCGGCCGCGAGCATCGGCGTGAGCATCTGCTGCGCCGCCGTAGCGACGAGGGCCAGCACCACTGGATCGGGCTGCGGACGCTCAGGCAGGCCCACGGAGGGGCTCACAGCGGGACGTTCCCGTGCTTGCGCTTCGGCAGGTCCTCACGCTTCGAGGCCAGCATCTCAAGGCTCCGAGAAAGGACCCGGCGCGTCTCGGCCGGGTCGATCACGTCGTCGATGTAGCCGCGTTCAGCCGCCTCGTACGGGTTGGCGTGCCGCTCGGTGTACTCCTCAACCAACTCGGCCCGACGTGCATCAGGGTCGTCTGCCGTGGCGAGCTCAGAGCGATAGACAATCTCGACGGCGCCAGCGGCGCCCATGACGGCCAATTCGGCTGACGGCCAGGCGAAGGCCAGGTCGGCGCCGATGGACTTCGAGTTCATCACGACGTAGGCGCCTCCGTAGGCCTTCCGAGTGATGATCTG
>JBAXAR010000107.1:0-6585 GCA_037142475.1 Actinomycetes bacterium | reverse complement strand
CGAGTTGAGCTTGCCAAGGTCGACGTTGACGCCAATCCGGGTATTGCACAGATGTTCGGGGTGCAGTCAATCCCTGCCGTCTTTGCCGTGCGAGATGGAGCGGTGGTCGACCAGTTTCTCGGTGCGGTCCCGGCCCACGAAATCGAAGCGTTCCTCGATCGGATCGCTCCACCCCCGTCAGAGGCCGATGACCTCGTCGCCCAAGGTGATCAGGATTCTCTGCGCAAGGCCCTCAGCCTCGAGCCAGGTCATGAGGCGGCCGTTACCGCGCTTGCTGCGATTCTGATCGCCGAGCACAAGCCGGCCGAGGCCCTCGAATTCTTGGCCAAGGTTCCAGAGACAGGCCCGGTCCGGACGCTGGTGGCAGAGGCCCGTCTGGCCCAGCAGCAGGTGGACGTCACGAGCCAGGAGGTCGCACCGCTCCTCGACAGCCTGCTCGAACGAGTGCGCAGTGATGAGGACGCCCGGCAGGAGTTCCTCGATCTTCTTGAAACCCTGGGAGCCGAGAACCCATTGACCGCCACCTATCGCAAGGCTCTTGCAGCGAGGCTCTTCTGATCCATGCCGCTGACTCCTGAGATCTCGACAACGGTTCTTGCCTTGGGTTCGCGTCGCTACGACGTGACCAGTCGAGCGCTTGTCATGGGCATTTTGAATCGGACGCCGGACTCGTTCTACGACAAGGGGGCGGACTTCGCGTTTGATCGCTTCTTGGCCCGAGCAGAGTCTCATGTGCTCAACGGGGCAGATCTGCTCGACGTTGGGGGAGTCAAAGCAGGCCCGGGAGAAGAAGTCACGGAGTCCCAAGAGCTCGACCGGGTTGTCGATGCGGTCGCTGCCCTCAAGGAGCGCTTCGATATTCCGATTTCGATTGACACATGGCGAGCCTCGGTGGCCGCGGCGTGCTTCGAGGTCGGAGCAGTCGTGGGGAACGACATCTCGGGCTTCGGTGATCCTGAGTACCTTTCGGTCGCGGCCGCAGCAGGGGCGAGTGTCGTGGCCACGCATATCCGCTTGAAGCCCCGAGTGGCGGATCCGAACCCGCAGTACGACGACGTCGTCGTTGACGTACGAACGTTCCTGATGGACAGGGCGCAACAGGCGCTCGATGCCGGGATCCCTGCGGAACGGATCATCGTCGACGCCGGACTCGATCTCGGCAAGACGGCGGCCCAGTCGATCGACCTGCTGCGATCATCGGGCGACCTGGCTGACTTTGGGTTTCCTCTCCTCCTGTCGGTGTCGAACAAGACGTGTCTCGGCGTGCTGCTCGGCCTTGAGGTCGACCAGAGAATTGAGGCGTCGTTGTCCGCCGCCGCCATCGGCATCCTTGGGGGCTGCCGCGTGCTGCGGGTTCACGATGTCGCCGGAACCGCCAGGGTGCGCGACGCCCTTGATGCCGTCTTCACTGCAGCGTGAGTGCAACCTCGAAGGCGAGAGAGGCGTCACCCAGACCTGTCTATGCCGTCACCGGCGAGGATGAAGCCGTCATCGCCGCCGAGGTTCGAACCCTTCTTGAGGACATCCTCGGGCCGAGAGACGCTTCGCTGGTGGTGGAGGAATATGGTCCTGACGCCCAAAACACCATTGACGTTGGTGCGGTCATCGACAGCTTCACCACGCCGCCTTTCCTGGTGGATCGGCGGATCATCGTCCTGCGTGATGCGGGCCTCCTCAGCAAGGATGAAGCCAAGCGCATCGCCGCTGTCCTCGACCCTCCGCCCCCAGGGTCGGTCCTGATCCTGGCGGGTAGTCGAGGCACCATCCCGATTGAGCTTCGCAAGGTGGCGAAGGCGGTGGGCGACGTGATCGATCTGTCGATCAGGCAAAAGGGGGAGCGCACCGCCTACCTCAATGAGCATCTTCGGCTTGGTCCCGTGCGTCTTTCGAAAGAGGCGCAGACCCGTCTGGCCGATCAGCTCGGTGGCGATCTGGGCCGCCTTGGCGGCATCCTTGGCACGTTGGCCTCGGCCTATGGCGAGGGCGTGACGGTAGACGCCGAGATGCTCGAGCCCTTCCTTGGTTCCCTTGGGAGCGTTCCGGTCTACGACCTCACGGGAGCCATCGAAGTCGGCGAGACCGTCAAGGCCCTCACAACCGTCGATCGCCTCATGGGACCTGGAGGCATCTCCGGCCATGAGATCCTGGCGTCGCTCGACACCATGGTGTCGAGGCTCGCCCGGCTCGACGGAGCTGACATCGCCTCGGTTGCCGACGTGATGGCACTGTTGTCGATCAAAAGTGAGTATCCGGCCAAGAAGATTCTTGGTCTCGCTCGCCGGCTGGACTCCGAGACGATTCGAAGGGCAGTCGCCCTCGTGGCACAGGCCGATTTGGACCTCAAGGGCCATACAGGCCTCGAAGAGCGAATGATTATCGACATCCTCGTCGCGCGGCTCTCGAGAATGCTGCGGGCGGGTCGACGATAGAGATGGACGCAGGCTCGAACCCGACCGTGACAATCGTGGTCCCGGCCTTCGGCGTCGAGCGGTGGATTGCCGGGTGCGTCGCCAGCATCCAGCGTCAGGAAATCGACCTCGAGATCATTGTGGTCGATGACGCCAGTCCTGATGACTCGGCCACCATCGCTCGGCAACTTGCCGAGCGCGACTCGCGCCTCTCGGTCATCTCGAACCATCGCACCAAAGGGGTTGGCGGTGCCCGCAACAGCGGTCTTGAGGTGGCTCGTGGCCATTGGGTGTTGTTCCTCGACGGTGATGACGAGCTTGAGCCCGGAGCACTCCGCACCTTGGTGGCAGCGGCTGAGCACTATCCCGAGGCATCAGCTGCCTTCGGGCGATTTATCTCTGTCGATGGAGATGGCCGCCATCTCGGGGGCATGTGGCAGGGGGAGCAGGACCGTGCCTTCGCGTTGATGAAGGACTCCGTCGTCACGAGGAACTTCATCGCACGAGGCAATGCGGCACCTCCTCCCGGAGGGCAACTGTTCTTGACGACGGTGGCGCGGGAGATCAACGGCTACCACGAGGGGACTCCCGTGCTGCGCTCAGAGGACTTCGATTTCCTGATGCGGGCCCTCAGCATGGGTCCGGTGGTTCTCGTCGACGCTCCGGTGGTGCGCTACCTGCAGCGGGGAGATTCACGTTCGAAGGATGATGCCCTCCGCCGCAAGGCGTACTGGACTCGGTTGGTGGCGATCAGGAGGTCGCAGCGAAAGGACCGGATCGGATTGTCGCTTGCCGTGGCGGCAAGATTCGGACGTCTCGGTCTCCACCGCCTTAGAGAAGCAGCGAGGAAGAGAAACCTTCGATCGCTGCGTGCCGCCGGGACCGATGCCATCCTGATGGGGCTGAGCATCCTGTGGGGGGTCGGAACGTTGTTCCTCCCAGCGTGGAAGCCAGACTGGCCAGTGCTGCTCGAGCCGAAACTCGAGAACTAGTCGCCCTGGGTTGAACTAGGCGTTCGACTGCAGAGCGTTGATGCGGCGCATCAGACGGCTCTTGCGGTTCGCTGCCTGGTTCTTGTGGATCACGCCTGACGCAGCAGCCTTGTCGATCCGCTTGACGGCGAGCCGCAGCGAAGCAACGGAGTTCTCGTCCTGAGCAGGAGCGGCCTCCACGGCATTCTTGGTGCGGGTCTTCATCTCTGAGCGGACAGCCTTATTGGCAAGGCGGAGACGCTCGTTCTGACGGTTGCGCTTGATCTGGCTCTTGATGTTTGCCACGAAGTCCTCGAGAGTGGGGAGCAGTTGCGTCGGTAGCGGACGACCCGCCACCGAGGAATCCAAATGGTAGCAGGAAGCGGGCACCTTCTCCATCTCGAGGCCATCACCTCGACCATGACGAGGATGCGGGGCGCCACCGGTACGCTTGGGCAATCGTGCCACCGAAGACCCCACACGCCATCACGCCTACGGATCTGATCCGCAACTTCTCGATCATCAGCCACGTCGATCATGGCAAGTCCACCCTCTCGGACCGGATTCTTGAGATCACTGGTGCGGTCGACCCACGCAATATGAGAGCGCAGTACCTCGATTCGATGGACATCGAGCGCGAGCGGGGGATCACGATCAAGGCCCAAAACGTGCGAGTGAACTTCGAAGGCCACGTTCTTCAGCTCATCGACACCCCGGGTCACGTGGACTTTGGATATGAGGTATCACGATCCCTGGCGGCCTGCGAGGGAGCCGTTCTCCTCGTTGACGCCTCTCAGGGAATCCAAGCCCAGACCTTGGCGAACTGTTACCTGGCGATCGAGAACGACCTTGAGATCGTGGCCGTTCTGAACAAAATCGATCTTCCTGCGAGTGACCCGGAGCGCTGTGCCGCCGAGATCGAACAAGTCCTGGGTCTGTCGGCCGATGACATCCTGGCCATCTCGGCCAAGACCGGTGAGGGCGTCGCTGAGCTACTCCGAGCGGTCATTGAGCGGGTGCCACCGCCGGTGGGCGACCCGGAGGCACCGCTCCAAGGACTCATCTTTGACTCGAGTTTCGATCAGTATCGCGGCGTCGTCAGCTCGATCAGGATCATGTCGGGGACGCTCGACTCGAACTCCCGCCTTCGGTTCATGCAGGCCGATGCGGTTCACGATGTCGAGGAATTGGGGATCCGGACCCCCGTCCCGGTCCCGACGCCTTCGCTGGGGCCCGGCGAAGTTGGCTACCTGATCGCCGGGATCAAGGACGTGGGAGAAGCGCGCTCGGGAGAGACCGTCACTACTGCGATTCACGGTGCCCCCGAAGCCCTCGCTGGCTACCAAGACCCACTGCCCATGGTGTTCTGCGGCATCTACCCAATCGATGGCGATGACCTGCCTGACCTCAGAGACGCTCTCGAGAAGCTCAAGCTCAACGATTCGAGCTTCACCTTCGAACCCGAGTCCAGCCGTGCCCTGGGATTCGGCTTCCGATGCGGGTTTCTTGGCCTCCTTCACATGGAAATCATCACTGAGCGGCTCGATCGCGAGTTCAATCTTTCGATCATCGCCACCGCTCCATCGGTCGTGTACAAGGCGTACCTGACCAATGGTGATGAGGTGGTCATCGACAATCCCACGGAACTCCCCGAAGCCAGTCGGATCGATCACATCGATGAACCCATGTTGTCGATCACCATCCTGTCGCCGTCTGACTACACCGGAGCGATCATGGATCTGTGTCAGTCGCGCCGAGCCGAGATGTCGAAGATGGACTACCTCAGCCCTGAGCGAGTCGAGTTGGTCTACGACATTCCGATGGCCGAGGTGGTTCTCGACTTCTTCGACCAGTTGAAGTCGAGGACCAAGGGCTACGCCTCGCTTGACTATGAGCGGCGCGGCTACGAGACGGGCAATTTGGTTCGAGTCGACATCCTCATCAACGGCACCCCCGTCGATGCGTTCTCGACCATCGTGCATCGTGATTCCGCCGAAGTCTACGGACGCCGCATGGCTGAGCGCCTCAAGACGCTCATCCCTCGACAGATGTTCGATGTGCCGATCCAGGCGGCGATCGGCGGTCGGGTCATCTCCAGAGAGACAGTCAAGGCCAAGCGCAAGGACGTGCTGGCCAAGTGCTACGGCGGCGACATCACCCGAAAGCGCAAACTCCTCGAGAAACAGAAGGAGGGCAAGAAGAAGATGAAGAACATCGGCCGCGTCGAAGTTCCCCAAGAAGCCTTCATCTCGGCTCTCCGACTCGAGGACTGACTCCGGAGGATGAATGCCTCGTCGGGAGGCCTCTCCCCGTCGGCAGCCCCAGGGGCTTTGGCACTCGGTACACTTGAGTGCTGAGAGCCGAACATGCGCACTGACGACACCCACACCATCCGAGAGAGTGCCAGCCTTGATGCGCGGAAGGCTGCCATCTTGGAGGCAATCGTCACCGAATACGTCGGAACGGCCCAACCGGTGGGATCCAGCCACGTCGCTCAGGCTGCAGGGGTTCAGGTGTCACCGGCAACGGTGCGCTCCGAGATGGTCGCCCTCGAGCGCGATGGCTATCTCGTCCAGCCTCACACCAGCGCCGGGCGCATTCCTACCGACAAGGGCTACCGATTCTTTGTCGATCACCTTGGAACGCCGGGAACTCTTGGGCCCTCGGAGCGACAGAAGGTCTCGAATTTCTTCACCAAAGCCCAAGGGGGGATTGAAGAGGTCCTTGAGCGAACGTCGTCGATGCTCAGCGATCTCACGTCCTACGCAGCGGTCGTGGTGGGCCCCTCGCACGAACAAGCGACGATCCGCTCAGTGCAGATCGTGGCGCTCTCGAGCCACCGAGCGATTGTGGTTGCCGTTCTCTCCGATGGCGGCATCGAGAACCGATCAATTGATCTCCCGCCTGACACCGACGAAGCCTCAATTGCTCACGCCACCGGCCGGATGCAGTCATCGCTCGTGGGTTCGACACTGGCAGCGGTTCCCACCATCGCTCCGTCGGGTGATGACGCCGTCGACGCCCTCTGCGCACTGGCTTCAGTCACCCTGGCGGACGCGGCACGATCTGCTGATCATGAGCACGTCTTCGTCGGTGGCCCCTCACGGCTCGCCGGTTCCTTCGATGCCATCGAGACGGTGCGAGACGTGTTGGCGATTCTCGAGCAACAACTCGTTGTCGTCTCGCTCCTGAGAGATGTCCTTGAG
>JBAXAR010000106.1:0-6701 GCA_037142475.1 Actinomycetes bacterium | reverse complement strand
AAGATCAGGTTCTTCTGCTCCACGATAGGAACCTTGAGGCCCGTAAAGAACGGCAACACTCGCACCAGCCGGCTCAGCAAGAATGCGCCAATGATCGGGAGGATGATCAGGTCTCCACCAATCCTCCAGATCCGGAGCGTCAACGTGGGTTCTTCGTCCCAGAGGTCAATCGGTCGGAATGCGTGGGCTAACTGCGCTGCCCCAAACCAGAGAATTGCCAAACCGACCATGCCGGTGATCGCGTGAAGGGTACTGAAATCACCGGTGATGGCGACCATGACGAAAAACACCAGAAACGCCATCATCCCAGCGAATGCATCAAGGATGCCAAGGGCCATGATGGAGCAGAAAATCCATGTGGCCGGAGGAATTGGCATTTCAGCCACGTCCAGTGCTGCCATCACTCCAAGGACAACTCCAACGGCAGGGAAAATCAACCAGATATTGCCAAGGGCGGCCCTGAGGTAGTTCGAATCAGCCGTCGCCTTCCCCGGAAACATCAGGACGTGCGAGAAATACTCAGGCAACTTGCCTGATACCCAGTCGGCTACGCCATGGCCAAGAATCTTCCAGCTGTGGACTGGGTCAACGTGGAGCTGATCGTCGACCTCCTGAGGATCGAACTCGCTCTCGACAAGATCTCCTCCTACTGATTGTTCACTCATCATCGTTCACCCCCTCAGTCCTACGTGAATGCATTGCCATCATCTCCACTGGTGTCGCCGCCGCCTTCGCCGCCGCCTTCGCCGCCGCCTTCGCCGCCGCCTTCGCCGCCGTCATCGCCAACTTCACGGGTCCCGCCACCACTGTTACTGCTGCCGCTGTTGCCTGATGACGACGAGGTGCCGCTACCAGAACTTGAACCAGCGGCTCCGCCTCCGCCCGATGCGCCGCCTGCTGCCGCGCCGCCGCCGCCTGCTGCCGCCCCACCTGCTGCTGCGCTACCTGCAGCACCTGCAGCGGCACCACCTGCTGCTGCTGCGGCTGCTGCCGCACCCGCTGCCGCCGCCGCAGCTGCGGCAGCCGTGGCAGCCACAGCCGCTACCGCAGCTACTGCAGTCGCTGTTTCTTGCAAGTCGGCTGGGCTCTGATCTTGAGGGGAGAACGGAGCCAAGGTCGTTTCGGTTCCAGGCACCGTTGGCGGCACCGGAACAAACGTCGTTGGGGGCTCAGTCACCGGCACTGTCGTCTCCGTCACCACCGTTGTCTCCGTCACCGGAACCGTCGCCGGAACCGTCTCCGGAATCGTCCCAGGTTGTGTCACGGGTGGTGGTGGTGGTGGTGGTGGTGCAACGGAATCAATCGTCAGGTCCTGCTCAAGGCCGACAAGGTTGCCGTAGCGGTCTGACCCTGTCACCAAGATCGGCACGAGCCCGTAGCTGACTGAGGCAGGACCCAAGAAGACCGCCCCAGATCCCCCAAAGGTGGCAATCGTCACGGTTGGTCCGTCCCCAACACTCACGGTCAGGGAAACACACCCGTTGGCATCGGCCTTGCCGAACCCAACGGATTGCCCTGCGACTTTAAACTCCACGTTTCGGCCGGGCCAGAACCCACAGACATAGCTCGTCTGGGAAGAACCCCCGGGGCTGAGGGTTCCGATTGACGGTCCAACAGGTATTCCCGGACGGGCGATCGGCCCTGGATACCCGGGAGCGCCCTTCGCTTGGGCGTGGAGAAACAAGCTGCCGACCAGCAGGAGGATCGAAAGAACGAAGACCCATCGAGCCCCACGCTCAATACGCCGGAGAGTATTCATGTGAAGACCACACCGAAACCGTAGCAGGACACCGATTAAACCTCTAGTCACTGCGACAGGGAATTCAACTCGCCCACGGCTAGCGTCTGGGCCCATGAGGATCATGGGGCCCACGACATTCGGCATCGGGATGGCCTTGATCCTCGGATCTGGACTGGTTCCTCAGAGTGCTGCGACGGTGAAACCTCCTGCGGCTGATTCTCAATTCACCGACGAGGAGCACCCATCGTTCCACTCGAGCATTACTGGAATTCGCATGGTTCCCACTGAAATTCGATCACCACCATCCACGCAATGGTGCCGGTCCAATTGGCAGGTCTCGTGTTATTCACCCGCCCAGATCCGAACCGCTTACAACCTCGACGGCTTGGCCGCAGCTGGCATCAAGGGCAGAGGACAGACCATCGTGATTGTAGATTCCTTCGGTTCGCCAACATTGGCGGCGGATCTCGCTCGATTTGATAGGGCGTTCGGTCTACCAGATCCCCCGAGCATACGGGTGATCCAGCCTGCCGGCCCAGTGCCGGCCTTTGACCCAAACGACAGTGAGATGGCCGGCTGGGCGAGCGAGACAACCCTCGACGTCCAATGGGCCCATGCCATTGCGCCCCGGGCTTCGATCGTGGTGGCGGTGACCCCCACGAGTGAAATTGAGGGGACGACGGGATTCCCCGACATGATCACGGCCGAGAACTACGTCATTGACCACGGTCTCGGGAATGTCATCAGTCAGAGTTTCGGCGCCACCGAGGCCACCTTTCCCGATTCTGCGTCAGTGCTCGCGCTGCGAAGCGCATTTAAATCAGCTCGGAATCACGGCGTGACCGTCCTCGCCGCCACAGGTGACTCAGGAGCGACAGATGTCGGGCTCGATACGTCGACCTACTACACCCATCCAGTGGTGAACTGGCCCGCCTCCGACCCGCTCGTGACCGCCGTGGGAGGAACACATCTGGAACTCACAACTACGGGAACCCGAACCGCTCCTGATGTCGCGTGGAACGACTCGGTGTACGCCAATCTTGTGGGCTCGTCTTCTTTTCCTATTGCCACTGGGGGCGGGCTCTCTGCATTTTTTGATCGACCCAGCTACCAAGATCTGGAATCGGCGACGACCGGCGGTGCTCGTGGAATCCCGGACGTGTCAATGAATGGTGCGTGCTCGTCGATGGTCGTCGTGTACCAGGGGTACTCGTCCGCGTACTCGCGGCCAGGTTGGTACGAAGTGTGTGGAACAAGCGTTTCAACCCCGTTGTTCGCCGGGATCGTGGCCCTCGCTGACCAGGTTGCTGGCCATGGGTTGGGACTGATCAACGATGCTCTCTATAGCCTTGCTCGCCAAACTGGCACCGGGGTGAAAGACGTCACCGAGGGGAACAACTCAGTACCGATCCCCAATCTGGGTGGAGGCCAGACCATCGTCGATGGCTTCACTGCCCTCAGTGGCTACGACCTCGTGAGCGGAATCGGGACCATCAACGCCAAGAAGTTCGTTCCCGCTCTTGCCCACTGGACGCCCTGAGCCTCCTCGGCGAGATCAGCGCCTCATCAGTTGTGGCCCAAGACCGGATGCGGGACATAGGGCCGCTCGAGCCTCGAGACTTCCTCGTCGGTCAAGGTGACAGCGGCGGCTGCGATGGCGTCGGAGATATGCCCGATCTTGGTGGCCCCCACGATCGGTGAGGTCACACCCGGCTTCGAGAGCACCCAGGCCAAGGCAATTTGCGCCATCGACACGCTCCGCTCTGAGGCCACCTCAGCGACGACGTCGATGACGTCGAAATCCTGTTCGCTGTAGAGATAGTCCGCAAAGGGGTCTGTCGAGGAACGGGTGGTGAGGCGCTCGCCGTCCCTCGTTCGGGTACCGGCCAGGAGTCCTCTCGCAAGAGGACTCCAAGGGATCACGCCGACACCGAGGTCAAGGCACTGAGGAATCATCTCGCGCTCTTCCTCGCGGTAGACGAGGTTGTAGTGGTTCTGCATTGAGATGAACCTCGTCCCCCCGATCGCGTCGGCAGCATGCTGCGCCTTGGCGAATTGCCATGCGTGCATCGAACTTGCTCCGATGTAGCGAGCCTTTCCAGATCGAACGACCTCATCGAGGGCTCCCATCGTTTCTTCGATGGGGACATTCGGATCAAAACGATGAATCTGGTAGAGATCCACGTAGTCCATCTTGAGGCGGGTCAAGGACGCGTCGATCGCCGAGAGGATGTGCTTTCGAGAGAGGCCCCCTCCGTTCGGACCCGGCGTCATCGGCATGAACACCTTGGTGGCGACCACTGCCTCATCTCGGCTGAGGTACTTCGGAACGAGGGTTCCAGTCACCTCCTCGCTGGCACCCTTTGAGTAGATGTCGGCGGTATCGAAGAAGTTGACGCCGCCCTCAACGGCTGTCTTGACGATTGCATCTGCGAGATCGTCTTCGATGACCCATGGTCGGTCGTCAAGGCCATCGCCGAAACTCATCGTTCCGAGGCACACCCTCGAGACTCGAAGTCCGCTTTTACCGAGATTGACGTAGTCCACTGCTTGCTCCTCGCACCTGACCGGCGCCGACCTGGGAAATCTGACCCGCTGACGAACGTTCTCGCCTGCCACACCCTGTGGCACCGAGGTCGATCCTAGAGACGGCGCAAGCCTCGCGCCCACGAGGACCAAAGAGCCGGCTCGCCGCTCACGACGTCCTCCATCGCCCCCTCTGAAGGTGCCGAGCACCACAGCGGCGCTTCTTCCACCGGTAGACTTCCCAATGGCGGGGTCGACGCGATCCGTCCCACAGGAGGCATCGATGCACGAGGACGACCAGGCACACGACGAGAGTTTCGGCCATGCCGTCACCCCCTCTGATGGGGGGCATCTGAAGCCCGGCGACATCATCATCGAACCAGGCCTGTCGATAGCGCCTGAGCCACTGGTCGGTCACGACGTTTCGACACCACTTGATGAAGACGAGCCAGAGCACTCCATCGCCGCCTCCCTTCTCTGGGCCATGAAGGATCACCGTCACATCCAGTGGCATCTCCTGCCTTCACACGAACGCCATGACCGGATCCGCGAGACCATCGGCGAGGGAGCCAACGAGATAAGCATCATCGACGACGGTCGTCACCACGCCATGGTCGGCCGCAGGGTGGGTGCCGCCGCAGGTGGCGTCGACTACTGCCTCGTCGGACGCGTCCGACGAGACGACCTTGACGGCATTCAGGCGAGTCCCAGCGCCGCCTTCGTCACAGCCGAGGAGCTGACGCTCTGCGGCGTGGCAGTCGAATCTGAAATCGCGTCGTCCAATATCTTCGACGTCTCCCGCTATGGCTCCCTTGAGGACATCCCTGCCAACTACCTTCCCGGCACCACGTTCACGACCTTCCGGTCACCGATCGAGATCACCATCTACTGAGATACTCGCCGACCTTTCGCCACGGTTACGATGGAGGGTCTTCGAGGCCCGACCGAACACCATGGGCAGATCCAGGTAGGTCGCCAGGCCGGGCGGAGCCTCGCACACCGTAGGAATGGCGTTGACGCAGTGCATCGCTGTGGCAACGATTCCCGGATTTCTCACGAGTCCCTCAGCCACCGAGTCCGGATGAAGCTTCTTGAACACCGTGAGCGAGTTGGGGTCACCGGTCACCTCGACCTCGAACCGCTCACCCTCGACGCCAAAGTCCCACGCCGGGTCGAGGTCCGAGTCACCCATGAGCCAATTCACCGCTGCGGTTACCACCGCAACGCCGTCGACGGTCGCCTCCCAACGAAATCGCTGAGCGGCAACCAAGCCTGGCTCAATGACCCCAATTGGTGACTCGATCGGTGCGGTGGCCACTGCCGTCTCGTGGGTCACAGATAAGACGGGGTCGGCGTCAAAACCGAGAGCGTCGACGATCATCTGCACCGACTGCCCGAATCCCGCTCCTAATGCATCGGCCATGATGCTTGTGGTGGCCACCTCAGGGGTTGCTCCGAAGAGCATCCAGTCCCTGATGACGTCGGGTGCGCCGTAGGTTCGAATGTCGGAGAATTCCTCCGCTCGAACATGGGTGATCGCTCCCGACAAGGCCGAGAGCACGAGGGGGAAGCGCTCGGTAATTCCCCCGGGATGGATGCCGGTCCCATGCAAGGTGGCCCCGCCTCGCTTTCCCGCCTCATCCATCCGACGGCGATCATCGGCAGCTGGATAGAACCAGCCGAGTGGCGTCACCACGTTCTTGCCTGACTGCAATATCGAGGTGACGATTGTTGGATCAGCCATGAACGGGCTGTAGAGAACGCAGTCCGCCTCGAGGGCGAGAAGCGTGTCGACGTCGGCGGTCGCACCGATACCAATCGGATCCCGTCCAATGAGCGTTCCGAGGTCGACACCATTCTTGTCCTGGCTGTGGACCCACGCTCCTACGAGTTCAAGATCAGGATGATCGAGCACCCCTTCCATCGCCGCTCGGCCCACGCCACCTGTCGCCCACTGAATGACTCGATACGGCATCGCCCGCCCCCTTCTCTTGCATCGGACACGAGGCCCCATGGGCGATTCTCGCACCTGTGCGGCGCTTGAGGGGACCTCTTTCTTGTCATGACCCGAAGGTCAGTGGTTCACTTCGTTTGCTCTCGAATCCCGGCGACGATGTCCGAGAAATGGTCGGGGTCAGGATTGCGGTTATTGACCAGACTCACGTGACTCGTGATGCCCTCCACCCGCGCCACAAGCTTTGTCGGGATTTCTCCTCGAGGACCAACGACGGCGATTTCCTCAACTAATTCGTCAGGGAAAATCGAAGCCATCTCAGACCAACGACCCTTCTTGGAGAGCTGGTTCAACTCGCCGTGGAGGTCTCCGTAGCCGTGAAGATGCAGGACACTGGCGTAGGCCGGCGTCGAGCCATAGAACGACAGCTGCTCCTTGGCCGATTGGATCGCACGCTCCTGCTCTTCATCCGACGACCAC
>JBAXAR010000105.1:0-6713 GCA_037142475.1 Actinomycetes bacterium | reverse complement strand
ACGATGGGTCATCGTCGTAATCTTCGCCGCTGCCATGGCATTGGGAATCGGTGTCACCGACGTGACGACCTCGATCCGTCGCCGATCCGTCCCGTCCTGGCTGCCGGGCGCCATTGGGTCCTCGCTGTTGCTCGTCGCGCTGGCTCCGGTGATGTGGGCTGACGCCGTCTCAGCCCCGGTACCTGTTGGTCCAACAACGGCACCGAGCTTCTTCATCAGCCACCCACAGGGCGGGGTCACCATGATGACCCCGTTCCCCAACGCCAACGCATCGGGCCTCACGTGGGAAGCGGTCGGAGGTATTCCCACTGCGCTGGTGGGTGGGTGGGGTCCCCAGGTCCTCGACGCTCCGGGCACTAGTGGCACGAGGGCTCAGGAGATCCTCTCGAACATGACCTGGCTGCCGCCGAGCCGGCAAGGCTCGAATCCCGCCGATGTCAGGGTCATCCGCTCGATCATCGCTCAGTGGGGAGTCACCGAAGTCCTGGCCGCATCGCCTCGTGGCACCCCGGCGACGGTTTGGGGGCATCCGGCGACCGGTGCAGTCGGCCTCTTCACTGAGGCATTCGGACCCCCAACCGCACAGGGACCAGGCTGGTGGTCGTGGTCACGGCCCGGGTCCACGCGAGGGACCATCGTTCCGCTTGAGGTCTCCCAACAGTGCATCAACACAGCTAAGGGGCATCCCGGAGCAGTGCCGGGCTGTCTCGCCACCCGCGGATCCCTCGGAGGCTGAAGCGCCCGAGTAGGGTCCCGAGCGAACCAGACCCAAGGGGGATCGATGGCCTTCATCACACTGACACGTCCGAGCGATCACGTCGCGATCGTCACGCTCAATCGCCCCGAGCGGATGAATGCCATGGCCTTCGACGTCATGGTCCCGCTTCGCGAGCAGATCGAAGCGCTCAGCATTGACAACACCGTGCGCGCCGTGGTGCTTACCGGCGCTGGGTCTGGCTTCTGCTCCGGAGCCGACCTCGAGGATCCAGGCGACATCCCCAACATCGACGGATTGGGTCTTCCCTCGATTGCTCGACGCTCGATGGGCCTCCTCGAAGACGTCGTGACCTCGCTGCGCCGGATGAACCAACCTGTCATCGCTGCACTCAACGGACCAGCGGTTGGTGGAGGGTTCTGCCTGTCGCTGGCAGCCGACATCCGCATCGCCGCCCCAACAACCTATTTCCGAGCGGCGGGGATCAACAACGGCCTGACGGCCTCAGAACTTGGTCTCAGCTTCATGCTGCCGCGGATTGTCGGACAGGGTCGGGCCAGCGAGATCATGCTCACCGGACGCGACGTCGACGCCGAGGAAGCCCGAACCATCGGCCTCGTGAGCGAAATTGTCGAGGCCGAGCGGCTTCTCGAGCGAGCCAATGAGATCGGCGAGAGAATCGCTTCGTTCTCGCATGCTGGCATCCAGATGACGAAACGTTCGCTCTGGTCGAGCCTCGATGCCAGCAGCCTTGAGAGCCACATGGAGGCCGAAGGCCTCGCTCAGCTCTTCCTTCGACTGACCACTCAGAACTTCGAAGAGGCCATCCGGGCTCGGCGAGACAAGAGAACCCCGACCTTCGAGGCCTGAGCCTGGGGCCCGAGGGCTGGTGATCAGCGATTCCGAAGTTGGTGCGCTGCCATGTCGAGATAGGCCGCGAATTCAGCACGGTCCTCGTCGCCGATCGTCATCGCAGCCAGGGCCGCGTTCATGTGCAGAAGCCATGCGTCTCGTGCTCGCTTGGTGATCACAAAGGGGGCATGGCGCATGCGCAGCCGAGGGTGACCTCGAGTCTCCTGATAGAGCGGCGGTCCCCCCCAGTACTGAGCCAAGAAGAGGGCAAGGTGCTCTTTGCCCGGCTCGAGGTCCTCGGGATACATGGGCCGGAGGGACTCGTCGGACTCGACACCCTCGTAGAAACGATTCACCAAATCGACGAAGAATTCGATGCCGCCGACTCGATCGAACAAGGTCTCATCCACGGCACAGACCGTATCGGGTTCCGGTTCGCATGACCCCACCCTCGTCGTCCAATAGAGTGTGCAGGCTGGCTCTCCGGAGCACGCCACCCTCGCGGGTGTAGCTCAATGGCAGAGCTCCAGCCTTCCAAGCTGGCTATGCGGGTTCGATCCCCGTCACCCGCTCCACTGTGACCACTTCCCTGAAGCCCCAGGCTTCGATGGAAGCCTCTGATCAATTGTCGATCAGGTGGCTGGGGTTGCTTCGCCTCCATCAGCGTCGCCGCTGTGGTGCTCCATCTGGTCGCGCACCTCGGAGAGTTCTGCGTTGAGCGTCGCCTCGGTGTCAGTGGTCGAGGACTCGAAGGCCGACTCTGCGTCGATCTCCGCCTTGCGGCCACCGAGGAAGACTGCTCCAGCGATGATGATGATTCCCACCAGAAGGCCGAGGGACAGCCACACCGCCACCAACTCGGCCTGGTGGAACGAGTAGCCGACACCCCATCCGATGAGAGTGAAGCCGACACCCCAGATCAGGCCACCAAGGGCGTTGGCGGCAAAGAACCGCTGATAGGGCATGTGGGACGCACCAGCGAGACCCGGCATCACGGCCCGAAGGAACGCGACAAAGCGGGCGACGAACACCGCAGCAGCGCCACGCTTGTGGAGCGAACTCAGCCCTCGGTCGAGGTCCACGCGGTGGCGATCCAGGATCGAGAGCGACAGCAGCCGCTCTCCGAAGCGATGACCAATCCAGTAGCCAGCGGAGTCTCCGAGAATCGCCGCAGCCACAACGACAATGCACAGTGCCGGCAGGCTCACGTGATTGCCACTGGCGAGCACGCCTCCGATAATGACGGCCGCCTCGCCCGGGATCACGAAGCCAAGGAAGATTGCTGCTTCTGCGAACACCAGAAGGGCGATGACCACGTAAATCATCGTGGATTCAAGATGCTGGATCCCGTGGATCAGGTTCACACCGACCAGATTGGCGACGATAAGGGCGCCGATGACGACGATGATGCCAAGAAGCACCACGAGCCCCTCGCCCTTGAGCCAGCTGCGGTTCTTGGTTTGCTCGGCCATCTCGGATCCTCCGTTGTCTCGTGTGCGTGCACTCACTCCCCGGATGCCACTGTGGTCAGCACCGGGACCTTTGACGACGAGTCGCCACACTCTGGGCGACCCTCTCTAGAACACACGCGAACTGTATCTCGGCCTGATCGAAATGGGAGTGACCGTCGCTCATCGCACCAATCGAGGTCTCAGGTGGAGCCCAAGGGTAGTTTTGAGCCATGCGCGCCGTTGTCATGATCTCTGAGCGAAATCTTGAAGTCGTCACCGTCCCAGATCCGAGGCTCACAGGCCCCGATGGGGCCATCATCGAGGTCGAGGCCACCGCCATTTGCGGTTCGGATTTGCACTTGTACCACGGGGATCTGCCCTGCGCCGGCGTCCACCCCGGCCATGAAGTGGTCGGTCGGATCGTCGAGGTCGGCCCAGAGGTCAAGGACCGCGCGGTCGGCGATCGCGTCCTCGTCTCTGCCGTTGTGGCCTGCGGAACATGCCCGGCGTGCCGTCGTGGTGATCCGATTCGTTGCGCTGTGACCGGACCTATTGCCCTCGGAACCACGCTCGCCATGGACGGAGGCCAAGCTGAACTGCTCGCCGTGCCAGCAGCCGATCTGTTCACCATTGTGGTCCCTGAAGGGGTCTCCACCGAGAACGCTCTTTTGCTCACCGACATCATGCCCACTGGCTTCATCGGTGCCCAGATGGGTGGGATCCAGCCCGGAGAGTCAGTGGCCATTTTCGGCATGGGTCCGGTCGGCATCATGGCGCTCGCCTGCGCCAAGCTCTACGGGCCCTCCAAGATCTTCGCTGTCGACATGGTCCCCGAGCGTCTGGCTCGAGCAGCCTCGATGGGGGCAATCCCGATCGACGCCTCTGATGGACTCGCAAGTTTCGCCCTGCTCGACGCCACGGGAGGACGAGGAGTCGATGTCGCCATCGAAGCAGTCGGCGCGCGTCAAACGATCCTCGACTCACTGAGTTCGGTTGCACCTCGTGGACGTGTCTCGATGGTGGGCGTGAACATTGACATGGCGCTGCCATTCCCTATGGGTCTGGCGTTCATGAAGGCACTGAGTTTCCGTGCCGCCTTCGCCGCCGTTCCCTCGACGTGGGAGGCCCTTGTCCCGCTCGTCCAAGAAGGCGTTTTGGACCTTGGCGATGTCTTCACGCACACGATGGGGCTCTCCGAGGCCAAGGAGGCCTACGCCCTCTTCGACCGTCGAGACGACGGCGTCCTGAAGATCGTGCTCGACCCCTCTCGCTAGAAGGGCACTTCAGCCGAAGGTCCGATCCTCGCCCTCACCTCCAGCGAGCACCGCACTCCTCGCTGGATGTGTCGGGCTGCGGCTAGTTTCCGTTCGCCGTGGGGACCTGAACCAAGGTCGTCGAGTTCGCGGTCGTGTTCAGGCCGATGACGCCACTGAAGGCGGACGAGAGTCCGTCAAGGCCAGCCTGGGTCGAGTCGAAACCCAATGCCCAGCGCAGCTGTGCGGTGACCGATTGCCTGATTGCTGGCCACGCCAAGGTCACCTGCGGACTTGGGGCGCTGCAACCATCGGTCCCGAGCGCCTGAAGCCTCTCGGGGACGGGGAGGTTTGCCTTGAGGGCTTCTCCCACCAAACCACCACCACCCGGATTGAGCTGGCAGATATCAGCGAAGACCAGGTGACCCGCTCCGGTGAACGTCACGAGGCGCTTCGGCTGACGCATGGCGTTGTACGCATTGACCATGCCCGACGGCATGACGATGCCGTCGGCACTCCCGAACTCGAGCATCCCGGGGATCGTGGGCACCGCTGATCCCTTGGCATCCCTTCCCGTCACAAGAGCTCCGTAGGAGGCCCCGGCAAGACCGATGAAGTCCTTGACCCTCGAGTCGACCACGGCGAGCTTCTCCACCGCAGAGCCACCTGCTGAGTGCCCGACCGCACCGATACGATCGAGATCGAGGTGTTGATAGAACCGACTGCCCTGTGACTCGTCCTGGGCCGTCATCAGGTCGATGGTCTGGCGAAGATCGGTGACGTCCTTGCTTTGCATCGATCCCGTCGCTGCCGGCTTGAGCAGGGCGGTGAGGATTGATGTCAGGTCACGATCAGGGTGTTCAGGAGCAGCGACGACAAAGCCCCAGCTTGCAAGGTGTGCGGTCAGGAAACTCGACTGCATGTTCCACCCAGCGAAACCATGACTGAAGAGCACGAGCGGGAACTTGCCGTCGCCGACGGTGACATTCCGGATCCCACCCGTTGGGTAGTACAGGTCATGAAGCGCAGGGAAGAGCTTCAGGATCGACGTCGGCACGAGATCGAGGACATTCTCCTTCACCACTGCACCGTGATAGCCGTCAGGGCTTGCCGGGTACCAAACCTCGACAGAGGCTCCGGATGCCAGTTTCAGGGTCGTCTGCCCAACGCCGAAGGGGCCACGGTTCACAAACGAGGTCGGCCCCAAGGCCGAGACAGTCGGCACGTTGTCGCCGGAGTTCCCCGCACCAGTCTTTCCAGCATGAAGAAGGGCGAAGACCACGGCCAAGCCGGCGAGCATCGACATCACCCCGAGGATGGCGAATGGGACGATCCAGGGTGATCGTGACTTGTCGACGTTGGTCGGGACGTGGTCCATCGGTCCTCTTCTTTCAGTGCGGTCTCGGAAGACTGTACAGAACCTTGGCTCAGCCTTGCGTCTTGGTGAGCTTCTCGAGCTCGGCGTCCACCTCTCGCTCACCTGCTTCGAAGTCCCCTCGGGCCTTTTTCGGGCTCCACCTACCCTTCGTCAGGAAGATCAAGGGGATGAAGGCGACCATGCCGCCAATGCACATCCAGAACCACGTCTGCCATTGCAGAGGGGATTCCTTCACACCCTCCTGGGCCTTCGAGAGAGCCACCTCGTTTGCTGCGAGGTAGTTCAGCTGGCATGCATACGGGGCAACGAGCGAGTTGAACTCCCCCTTCAGGCCAAGCAGTGTTGCGGTGTCCTTGGGGCCCATCACTGCTGCGGCGGCCATGAGTGCAGCCGGTGGAGCGTCAGGAGCGTTGGCGGCGTTGATGACTCGGTAGTTCGCCACCACCTTTTTCAGGAGGACGCTATGACGCTGTGCGAACACCACCGAATCAGGATGCAGGACTTGGAAGTTCACTGCAGTGGTCCCCAGAGGGACCCGTGGCCCGGGGATAGCCGGGAGAACCCGAGTGGCCGGAGCGAGGGTGCACTGAGGCATTGCCGCCGTGGCCACCGCTTGGTTGTCAATCACGGCGTTCACCGAGGGGAGGGCGACGGGGAGCAGCAGAAAGACCACAGCCACGACCACTCGTTGAACCCCGCCCCACATGGCGAGTCCATGAGCCACCAACGCAGGGTTCTTTGCTTCAACCATCTCGGTAAAGCCAGCAACCCAGGGGGCGAAGACCAGCGAGAGCGACGTGGCGATCATGACGCTGAGGAACGCCAAGATTCGAAATGAGGCGTGCGGATGATTTGCCTGAGTCAGGAACAAGAACGTGAACACAATGCCCATGAGCGTGCCGAGCAACATGAATGGCTTACGGACGTCGAGGCGGTCAGAAAGCCAACCGACCAGCACGAGCGTCACCACGTCAGCCCCCCAGAACCACTGGTTCAGGCTGTCGGCTTCGGTGGTTGAGAACGGCATGCCGTTCGAATGCACGAAGGTCACGACGTAATAGATG
>JBAXAR010000104.1:0-6739 GCA_037142475.1 Actinomycetes bacterium | reverse complement strand
CTATCGAGTGGACCGGGGCCGCAGCCGGGAGACCGGTGGCACCGGACTCGGGCTTGCCATCGTCCGGCACGTGGCGTCGAACCACGGGGGCGACGTCGAGGTCACCTCCCGAGAGGGTGAGGGCTCCACCTTCACCCTGGTCCTGCCCGATGGGACGCCGACCTGATGCCGAAGGACAAGAAGAAGCGAGCACCAGTCGAACGAGCGCTCAGAGTGCTGCTCGTCGAAGATGAGGACTCGTTCGTCGAAGCCCTCCAAGTCGGCCTCGCTCGTGAGGGCTTTGAGGTCACCGTGGCCCAGGACGGTATCGAGGCACTCGAGCAGTTCGCTCGTGAAGAGCCCGATCTGATCCTGCTCGACATGATGCTGCCGAGACTCTCGGGCCTCGATGTCTGTCGCGAGATCCGAGCCCAGTCATCAGTGCCGATCATCATGGTCACCGCCAAGAGCGAGGAGATCGACGCAGTCGTCGCTCTCGAGGTCGGAGCCGACGACTACGTGATCAAGCCCTATCGCCTTCGTGAGCTGGTGGCTCGAATGCGCGCCGTGATGCGCCGCACGCCGATCACCGAGAATGACGGACCCACAGAGTCCCAGCCCACCGAGCGCGGTGGTCTCCGTCTCGAACCCGAGACCCGACGTGCCTTCATCCGGGGCGACGAGGTGCACCTTCGCCGCAAGGAGTTTGAGTTACTGCAGCTCCTCATGGAAAACGCCGGTCGGGTCCTGACTCGCGATGTCCTGATCGATCGGGTCTGGGGCAGCGACTATGTCGGAGACACCAAGACCCTCGACGTGCACATCAAGCGGCTTCGAGCCCATGTCGAAACTGACCCGAAGGTTCCCACCCTGATCACCACGATCAGGGGTGTTGGCTACCGCTTCGACGGCGACTGATCACCGTGGCCTCCGTCACGGTGGGCCACCACGTCGTTCTCAGCGAGCTTCGAGAACCACCCGACCGCCGAGGTAGCCCGAGAGGGCCTCGGGAAGTCGGACGGAGCCGTCTGCTTGGCGACCGATCTCGACCAGAGCCGCCCAGATGCGGGCCCACGCCAGTGCGGAGCCATTCACCGTGTGGCAGAGCACCGGGCTTCCGCCCCCTTCGGGCCTGAAGCGGACCTGCGCCCGACGAGCCTGGTAGTCGCTGAACCAACTGATCGAGGAGACCTCGAGGAAACGGTCCACACCCGGGGCGTAGACCTCAAGGTCGAACGTTCTCGCCGACGAGGCCCCGAGGTCGCCCGTGCACAAATCAAGGACCCGATAGTGGAGCCCCAGCGCCTGAAGCAGGGCCTCGGCACGGTGAAGGATGTCGCGGTGAGCCTCGGCCGCTTGGTCGGGCGTGGTGTAGGCAAACAGCTCGACTTTGTCGAACTCGTGAACACGCAGCAGACCACGCGTGTCCCGGCCGGCCGCCCCCGCTTCACGCCGGAAACAGGCGGTCTGAGCCACAAACCGGATGGGGAGGTCGGCCTCGGCCAGGATCTCGCCGCGATGCATCGAGGTCAGCGGGACTTCGGCGGTCGGGATGGCCCAGAGGTCATCTCGCTCCATCAAATAGGCCTCCTCGGAAAATTTCGGGAGGTGCCCAGTCGCCATCAGTGTCTCGGTCAGAGCGAATGTGGGAGGACGGACCTCCTCATAGGCATCGCCGTGGGCGTCGAGCGCGAAGGCGCCGAGTGCCCGCAGGAGGCGAGCGCCGTCGCCCCGATAGAGCGGGAACATCGAGCCGGCAAGGCGAGCGCCCCGCTCCATGTCGAGCAATCCGAGCTGTTCACCGATCTCCCAGTGAGGCGTCCGCTGATGCTCTGCGTAGGTCGGCTCGTCGCGCCCCTCGTCACAACCAGGCCACCAACGCTTGATCTCGACGTTGTCGGCTTCGCTTGTCCCCTCCGGCGCATCGGCGGCGGGAAAATTGGGCAGATGCAGCAGGGCGTCCCGCAGGGCCGCACCCATCTCGTCAGCTTCGATCGCTGCCGCACGCTCCTCGTCACCAAGGGTCCGGCTTCGCTCGGTGAGGGTGGCGGCGGTCTCGTCATCACCGGCCTTCTTGGCCGCACCAACCTCACGAGACATGGACTTGACCGCGGCTCGAAGTGACTCTTGGTGCTGCAGGAGACCTCGATGTGCCACGTCGAGCGCAACAACATGCTCAATCTCAGAGGCGGGGACCCCACGACGGCCGAGGGCCGCAGTGACGAGGGTCTGATCCGAGCGGACGAGGTGGATATCGATCACCCTGCTCAGGGTAGTTGGCACACCGCAATCAGCCGTAACGTGGGGGTCTGTGAGTGCTGCCATCGCCATCCGGGATCTCGTGGTCCGCCACGGCGACCTTGTCGCCGTCGATCACCTCACTCTCGAGGTCGCCTCCGGAGAGGTACTGGCGCTGCTGGGCCCTAACGGTGCCGGCAAGACCACCACCGTCGAGACCCTCGAGGGCTACCGTCGCCCTGACACTGGCTCGGTCTCGGTCCTCGGTCTCGATCCGGTGGCCGACCGTCGCCGTCTCAATGCCTCCATGGGAGTGATGCTCCAGCAGGGTGGCGTCTACCCGACCATGAACCCGACTCAGGTGCTGCGCCTCTTCGCCGCCTACTACCCGGACCCTGGCGCCCCGGCCGAACTCCTTGAGCGGCTCGGGCTCGCCACGGTGGCCTCCACCCCATGGCGTCGGCTCTCCGGCGGCGAGCAGCAACGAGTCTCGCTGGCCCTGGCCTTGATCGGGAAACCCGCGGTGCTGTTTCTTGATGAGCCAACCGCCGGCGTGGATCTTCACGGACGAAGCGCCATCCGAGAGGTCATCGCAGAGCAGGCGGCGGCGGGAACCACTGTGCTACTGACCACCCACGAGTTGGCCGAGGCCGAGGCCATCGCCGACCGCGTGGCCATTGTCCACCGAGGCCGCCTCGCCCGAGTCGGCTCCATCGCCGAGCTCACCGGCGGCGGCGTTCGCTTCGCCGCACCCGAGAGCCTCGACGTGCTGAGCCTGACGACATCGCTTGGTGCCACCGTGACCGAGGAGTCCCCGGGTCGCTATCGCGTGGCCGCCGATGCCTCGCCGAGTCTGGTGGCCAGCCTCGGGACATGGCTCGCCGAGCAGGGAGCGACCCTTGGCGAGCTGCGCAGCGGCGCCAGCCTCGAAGACGCCTACGTCGAGGTGGTCGGTGACCTGCCTGACAACGCCGCGCCCACCGAGCGGCAGGGTCCAGGTTCGAGCCGGCGCCGGTCGAGGAGAATGCGATGAGAGCGCTACGTGCCCAGATCGTCGCCGAGATCTCCATGACGCTGCGGCGAGGTGAGACGCTCTTGCTGACGCTTGGGATTCCGCTGATCCTTCTGGTCTTCTTTTCGCAGATCACCCTGGTGTCAACCAAGGGTGTCCGACCGGTGGATCTGACAACGCCCGGGATCCTCGCCCTGGCCATCATGTCGACCTCGATGGTTTCACTCGGAATCGCCACCGGTTTCGAGCGTGGCTATGGCGTTCTGAAGCGACTCGGAGCAACACCCTTGGGCCGAGGCCGGCTGCTGGCAGCCAAGATCGCCGGTGTCGCCATCGTCGAGGTCCTCCAGGCCATTGTGATCGTGGCCGTGGGCCTGCTCCTCGGATGGCAACCCTCGGGAGGATTCCTCGGCGGCCTCGAAGTGGCCGCTGCCTGCATCCTGGGATCAATCGCCTTCGGTGGCATCGGCTTGGCCATGGCTGGTCGCCTCAGGGCGGAGATCAACCTCGCCGCTGCCAACGGGCTGTATCTGATCCTTCTTCTCTTAGGCGGCATGGTGGTGCCTCTCAGTACTCTGCCCGGCCCAATCCGCGCCGTCGCTGAGGTTCTCCCAGCCGCTGCGCTGTCAGCCACTCTCCATGGGGCGGTCGGCCCGACCTCGGGCTATGCCGGCTGTTGGCTCGTCCTCATCGCCTGGGCCATCGCCATGCCGATCGTGGCATCGGTCACCTTCCGGTTCGAGGGCGACTGAGCCACCATCCACGCGGAGAGGCCACTGCGGCTTGTGCGTGCGATTCTTCGCGACGAACCGGTTGCTCAGCGCGTGAAGGCTTTGACGCCCTCGCGCAGAAGTGCCGGCGTGGTGGCCCCGTAGTGGATCGAGGTGATGATCCCCCGACCGTTAATAAAGACGGTTTCGGGAAGCCCCACGAAGCCGTACTTGCCGCTTGTCACGGCATAGGACGAGTCGACCCCGACAGGAAAGGTGATCCCGGATCTGGTCACAAAGGACTTCGCCGCCTGGGTCTGGTCCATGCCGTCGATGCCGAGAACCGCCGCCTTGCCCGCGTCACCGGCGGCGACTGCCGCCACGAGAGCTGGCATCTCGCGCTGACATGGTCCGCACCACGAAGCGAAGAACACCAGGACTGCTGGCTTGCCGCCTGCGCCACCATCAGCAGGGATCCCCACAGAACCGACCTTCATGAGCTCGGGCAATGAAAAGACAGGGGCCGCTTGGCCCACCCGAGCAGACGTTCCCTGTGGGCTCGACGAATCCGAACCCCCGCCGAAGAGCAGCGACGCGACACCAAGTGCGGTGATCACCAGTGCAATCGCCCCACCGACAACGAGTGCTCTCGGAGGACGCCGTGACCGAGTGGCGTCGTCAACACCCTCGCCGTCGGGAGCCGGCTCAGAGGAGTCAGTGGCTGTGGATGAGGTCACTGAGCAGCACGTCGACAGCCATCGCAACAAAGAGGACCGTCAGATAGGTGATCGAGAAGTGGAAGACCTTCATCGCTTCGGCCCCACCTGCTTCTTGCCGGCGGGCCTTCACGTAGAGCTGCACCGTCATGGCAATGAAGCCGAGGTTCAGCACTAGGGCTGCGACCGTGTAGACGAGACCGAGGTGAGCAACGGGTCCGAAGAGCGTGGCGGTGGCGGCAAGGACCACGGTGTAGATGAGCATCTCGAGAGTGGTTCGCTCCATGGAGGCAACCACCGGAAGCATCGGAACATCCGCCGCCTCGTAGTCATCGCGGTAGCGGACGGCAAGCGCCCAGAAGTGCGGTGGCGTCCAGATGAAGATCACGGCGAAAAGGATCACCGGGGCCCACGCCAGTGAATTCGTCACCGCGGCCCACCCGACGAGGACCGGGACGGCACCGGCTGCACCCCCGATCACGATGTTCTGGCTCGAGCGGCGCTTGAGCCAGATTGTGTAGACGAAGACATAGAAAAGAGTGGCCGAGACAGCGAGGACGGCCGACAGCAGGTTCACCAGGATCCACAGTTCGACGAAGGCAAGTACTTCGAGTGCAAGGGCAAAGATCGTGGCGGCCCGAGGCGTCATGACGCCAGTGACGAGTGGTCTCTTCTTGGTCCGCTCCATGAGGGCGTCGATGTCTCGATCGATCACCATGTTGAGGGCATTCGCCCCACCGGCCGCCAGCGTTCCTCCGACCAGGGTGGCCACAACCAGATCCAGTGCTGGCCAGCCCTGTGCGGCCACGATCATGGTGGGCACGGTGGTGACCAGCAAGAGTTCAACCACTCGCAGCTTCATGAGCGCGACGTAGCCACCAAACGTCCGCTTCATGGACCGCTCCGGGGCAGTCTTCACGTCAGTGACCATCCCTTCCACCCTACGCTGCCCCGGCTCGGTTGAGGATGTGGGGGATGCCCCTGCGCCGAGAAGGCCGGCCAGCCGGGGGCCGCGGGTAGGGTCGGGCCGTGGCGACCACAGCGGCGACAAGGCCCAAGCGACTTCCTCGGATCAGTAATCAAACCTTCACAAGGTTCGCACTGGGGTCGTTCATCGGGATGATCTTGATCGTGATCACCGGTGCCGCCGTGCGACTCACCGGCTCCGGCCTGGGCTGTCCGGATTGGCCCTCGTGCTACGAACACCGGCTCACGGCGTCGACGTCACTGCACCCCCTGATCGAGTTCTCCAATCGGATGGTCACGATCTTTCTGGTGGTGGTCTTCCTCGCCACGGTGGTGGCGGCGTACTTGCGGGCCTCAAAGCGACGCGATTTGATCGTGTTGAGCTGGATCCTGGTCATCGGTGTTTTCGGCCAAGCCGTTCTTGGCGGGATCATCGTCTACACAAAGCTCAATCCCTATTTGGTCATGACCCACATGTGGCTGTCGCTCGCCATGCTGGTCGTTGCCATCGTCCTGCACCATCGCTCCCGGTACGACTACTCGACCGGTGCCCGAGCCGAGGTGGCCAGTGCAGCTACTCGCAAGGTGGCGTGGTGCCTCGATGGAGTCTTCGCCCTCGTGATCATCGCCGGAACCGCCGCCACCGGTGCGGGACCACACGCTGGGGGCAACCACGGCCAGCTCGTGGCCAAACGGCTTCCTGTGGCGCTGCGAGACATCGTCATGGCGCACTCAGCCCTTGCGGTTGGATTCGTCGGCCTCGTCCTCGGGGTGTTCCTCGTCCTCGAGGGGATCGGTGCACCCGGCCGGCTCCGAGGTGGTGCTCGCCGCCTACTGATCGTGGCCGTGGCCCAGGGAATCATCGGCTTCGTGCAATACGCGGCGCACCTGCCTGCATGGTTGGTCGAGATCCATGTGCTCGGTGCCGTGTCGCTGACCATCGGGGTCGTCAGCTTCCAACTCGCACAGATCGCTCGTGATCGAGACCTCGTGGTGATCGAACGAGCGCCGATCAGCCCAACTGCTTGATCCCTCGCCCAAGTGGTTCTCGTTCATCACGTAGGATCTTGTTTCCTGGCTCCCATCGTCTAGCGGCCTAGGACGCTGCCCTTTCAAGG
>JBAXAR010000103.1:0-6847 GCA_037142475.1 Actinomycetes bacterium | reverse complement strand
ATAGGCCACCTTCTGACCATGCACGGTGACTTCCTGAAGGGGAAAGTCTGGCACCTTGCGTGCGGCGGGTGCACTCCTCATCGCCACCCTCCTCCCACCTTCGACTGGCTCGGAACCGAATCAGTCCGCCCCTCCATTGAACCCCCCTTTCACCTCAAAGTCTCGACACCCCTCGCAAGGCCTCTGGCTAAGGTGCTCGGACGGTGTCGAGTGGTGCGCCTTGGTCGTCGACTCCCTCTCCGAGAACCGCATGCGCAGATCGCTGAAGGGGGTGAAACGTCGCTGCCCACACGATGAAGGCGACGGTGAGGACCGCAACCAGCGTCCACCCAAGAGCAATGGGGCTGAGACCGATGTACTTCAGACCCGAGGCGAAGACCGCGACGCCGATGATCGGTCGGATGACCCCGTCCGGTGCCCGTGAGGAGAAGAACGAGCCGACGATGACTGCGGGGACGCAGCCGAGGACCAGCGAGGCTGTCACCGCCACCTCAATGTGGCCGAAGAGCAGCGCCCCACAGGCTGCCGCCATGGTGAGGGGCACTGCTTGGGCGAGGTCGGTCCCGACGAGCTGCTTCGCCCCGATGGCCGGGTAGGTAAACAGCAGGAGGACGATCATCATCGATCCCGAGCCCACAGAGGTCATCCCAACCATGAGACCGCCCACCAGCCCGATTGCGAGCGTGGCCCACGGCCGCACGACGATCTGGGTGGCCACTGCGTTACGGGCATTGCCCGATCGCCGATCGAGGACCGCTCGGACGATCATCGACGCCACCCCAACCAACAGGGCTACCCCAAGGACCTTTTGTATATTCTGCTCTGCGCCTGCTGTGTTCCCGAGGAGATGGAGGAGGAACGCCCCCAGGAAGGCGGCGGGGACCGAACCCAGCGCCATCCACGCCACCAACCGCAGGTTGGTGGTTCCTTTTCGCATATGCACGGCCGCACCAAAGGGCTTCATCAGGACTGCCGCCACAAGGTCACTCGAGATGGCGGTGGATGGTTTGATCCCGAAGACCATGATCAACATCGGCGTCATCAGAGCCCCTCCGCCGACGCCGGTGAGGCCAACAAGCAGGCCGATCACTGCACTGCCGAGTGTGATGTAGGGGTCAATGTGCATTCGTCGCCTCTCAGTCGCTGCACGCTCTCGGTTTTATTATTAAACCTAGTGATTTAATAGATTAACAGACAAACTGCCCCTGCCATCTTCGGCCTTCGAGTCCTACGATGGAACCATGACCGCGGCCGAGGGTCGCCAACGACGCAGGAGGATGCCATGACCGACACGACCACCCCTGAGATGTTCAAGGTCACCCCACCCGTGCCAGCCGAATCGATCGAAGCGGAGCGACGTGAGCGCAAAGAGAAGTTGGCCGGAGCACTGCGCATCTTCGGGCGACTCGGCTTCGGTGAAGGCGTCGCCGGACACATCACCGCTCGTGATCCCGAGCACACCGACTGCTTCTGGGTGAACCCGTTCGGGATGAGCTTCCGCCAGATCCGGGTCTCGGACCTCATCTTGGTCAACCACGAAGGAGAGGTCGTCGAGGGGAACGCCCCGGTGAACCGGGCCGCCTTTGTGATCCACGCCGCTGTTCACCAGGCTCGCCCTGATGTTGTCGCCGCCGCGCACGCCCACTCCCTCTACGGCAAGGCACTGTCCTCGTTGGGCCGCATGATCGACCCCATCACCCAAGACGCCTGTGCCTTTTTCGAAGACCATGTTCTGGTCACGGACTATGGCGGCAAGATCGTCCTTGACGAGGAAGCGGGCAAGGCGCTCGCCGCTGGTCTCGGCGACCGCAAGGCGGCGATCCACCAGAACCACGGGCTCTTCACCGTCGGCCATAGCGTCGACGAAGCAGCGTGGTGGTTCATCACCATGGAGCGCTCCGCCCAGGCACAGATGATCGCCGAGGCTGTGGGAACTCCGATCCATGTCCCGGCAGAGGATGCTCGCTATACCCGCGACAACATCGGCTTCCCCGCCGCCGGGTGGTTCTCGTTCCAGCCGCTCTGGGATGAGATCCGCGCATCAGACCCCGAACTCTTCGACTGATCCAAACAGTCAGGCCTGACGGGGGATCAGGACTCGACTGGCCCGCTGAAACGCTGCTCGATGGCCCCGTAACGCCAAATCACCATGGCGACGATCCACGTCACCGCGAAGATCCCCACCACGACGAAGCCCGCCGCGTTGATGTTCACGCCACTGGCGAAGTCGAAAACCATCCCGTGAAGGTGGAGCTGGCCTGCCAGGAGACTCAGCAGCTCAATGGTGCCGATTGCAAAGGCCACGGTCACCGACAACAGCGTGATGACCAGGTTGTAATACATCTTGCGCACGGGCTTCGAGAACGCCCAGCCATAGGCGAAGTTCATGAAGCACCCGTCGATGGTGTCGAAGAGACTCATGCCACCGGCGAAGAGCAACGGCAGCGACACAATTGCCCAGAGTGGGAGGCCCCCGGCGACGGCCGTCCCGGAGATGACGAGCAGGCCAACTTCGGTGGCGGTGTCGAAGCCAAGGCCGAACAGGATCCCGAGTGGATACATCTTCCACGGCTCGTCCACTCGGCGGTTCACTGGTGCCAAGAATCGATTCATGAAGCCCCGCTGGGCCAGGCGAGTCTCGACCTCAGCCTCATCGAAGCGCCCGCTCCGTAGCTCTTTGAAAGCTCGAACAATCGACACCAAGATCACGGCGTTGATCGCCGCGATCAGATACAAGAAGAGTCCCGAGACCGAGGTGCCAGCCACGCTCGCCACCTGGTGGAACCCTGAGTTCCCGTCGCTGACCGCCACACCAAGTCCCTTGAGGCCGAGGGCCAGGAGCACGGTCAGGACGAACACCACGGTGGAATGTCCCAGCGAGAAGTAGAAGCCAACGCTCAATGGTCGGCGTCCCTCGGCCATGAATTTACGGGTGGTGTTGTCGATTGCGGCGATGTGGTCGGCGTCGAAGGCATGACGAATCCCAAGGGTCAAGGCCAACAGACCCGTGCCGATACCGAAGACCTCCTTGCTCGAGACTCGGTAGTGGTGGCCGGTGGCAGCCACCAACAAGGCCGCCCCAGATCCAAGGAGCCCGATGATGACCAGCGCCATGGCACCCAGGCTCAGGCGCTCACCTCGGGTGAGGCCAAGGCGCGCCGATACTCGTCCTAAGGCTGGAGAATCAAGCTCGGCGAGAAGGGCCATAGATGCAACTTAGTTGCAACAAGATCAAGGTGCGGCGCCGACGTTGGGCCGACTGCACGTGCTCCATGAGGGGGCGACCCCGGGACGGTGTAGAGTGAGAGGCCGCTCAGCGTTTCAAATCGCCGAGCGGTAGTTGAGCAAGGACCTGTGGTGCAGCCTGGAGTGCACGCCGCCCTGTCAAGGCGGAGGTCGCGGGTTCAAATCCCGTCAGGTCCGCTCGAAGTCCAACGGTTCGCCCGGAGGGCTGCGATGAGGTCGGGTAGCTCAGTTGGCAGAGCGCGCGCCTGAAAAGCGCGAGGTCACCGGATCGACGCCGGTCCCGACCACCAGGTGTGGTTCCCTACGGGAACCCATTCACGTTCCCCACGTGTTGGGTCGAGCCGGTTTCAAGTGTCGATTCGGCGCTTCGCCGCTCGATCTCTTCCAATGGTGGGTTCATGGCTCGTGCCGCGACCAGCAATATTCAGGGGCGGGTCAAGGACCTCGCGATTGGTCTCGCACAGACGTGGACCATTCTGAAGAGCCCTGCTCCTACTGAAGCCGACCGAGGCCATGGAGCCGGTTTCACGGGCCGAGCAGCGCAGCTGGGATGACGGCGATTCCGTCTTTCCGACGATATGCGAACTCGCCCGTGGTGATGATCGCTGCATCGACCAGCTCGTCACCAATTTCCCTCTGCAGCCACTTGAGGTGGCGCACATCATCGTCGTCGACTTCACCAGAGAGCTTGACTTCGAGCGCCACAACCTGGCCTCCCTGGCCCTCGACGATCAGATCGATTTCATGGTCCCCTCGGTGGACTCGGAGGTGGCTCGTCCTCGCGTCGATCGCATCAGCGAAGACTCGGACGTTGAGCGTGACGAGCGACTCGAACAGAGCCCCGAGAAACGTGCCGTCGCGAAAGTTGCCGCCTCCCACGGGATTGGGTCCAAGAAGTGACCTCTTGTCCAGCCCGAGAAGAGTCGCGGCCAACGCCGGATCTGCCAACTGATGCTTTGGCGCGACACCGAGTTGGCCAAGGTGGTTCCTCGACGGAATCCATGCAGGGACCGGTTCGACGATCCACATCCTTTCCAGGGCATCGCGGTGGGCGGAGACCGTTTGCTTCGCCGGTGATGTCCCGTCCTCCGGGGTCGCTGCTTCTCGGATCCGATCGGAGGCTGCTGTCGTTGAGATTGCTGCGGCATATGCCGCCATCCATCTTCGAAGGGCAACGGGGTTCCTCAGGGTCAAGCCCATCTCAGCGAAGTCCTGGTCGACAATACGATCGACGTAGCCTTGGAGTTGCGCTCGACGGAGTCGGTCCGAAAGAGATCGGATCGCCGGGAACCCCGACAGGAAGATTTCATCGACATACCCCCCGAGGTTCGTCAGGCTCCGTCCTCGGATCTCGGGTCGCGATCCTGAGACCATCTCGGCCAGACTGACCCTGGCGGTCCCGACTCCACGCTCGAACAATGTCATCGGACGCATCCGGAGCCGCACAATTCTCATCGCCCCCGTGTGCGTCGGAGGTGAGAGTGGCGAGGCTGACCCAGTCAAGATGAACTGGCCGGGCGACTGGTCTGTGTCGATCGCGCGACGGATTAGATCCTGCGATGGTGGGTAGCGTTGCCATTCGTCGAAGAGGATCGGTTTCGGTGAACTCAGAAGTTGATCGAAGTCAGCCTCGGCGAGTTCCCGAACTTGGGGTCGGTCGAACTCAAAAACGGTCGCGGCCTTCCTTGATGCCGTCGCAGTCTTGCCCACAGCCTTCGGCCCTTCGATCGCAACGGCCGAGAGCCCCTGAAGGTACTCATCGAGTACGGCGTCAACGACCCTCTCTCGGTAGCCGTTGCCCGAATTCTTGGCTTGATCCACGATCACACTTTACCATTTTGTACACACAGACTTTACTTTTACGTCGATTCAAACTTAACCATTTCGACCACTCAAAGCTGTCCGTTTTGTCCGGCGCTCCCTCAGATGATTCAGCATCGGGCAACCTCTCTCAGGTCACCGGCGAGGATGCTCCTGCCACCCGACTGAGACGCGGACCCTCCAGGAGACATCGCTTCAGGGTCCTCAACTCCGCAACCCGTTGCGAGGAACTTGACTTGGAATAGCCGGCTTAGGAACTCGGGACACTCAGAACCTCTTCGAGCGTCCCTCTCGTGTGAAGGAGTTCCGAGGGTGGGGAACCACACGCCAGATGGGGTTCCCCACGTGGCGTGACGAGCCAGTTTCATGGGTCGATTCGGCGCTCCGACGTCTCCCCTCGGGACCGATCTGGCGATCACGAACAGTCGCATCTGTGCCCTGACACGAAGAAGGTCGAGCGGGTGCGCCGGTCGGCCTTCTCTCATGATGGGTTGAAACCACCCTCTGCGTGGGAACGTCCGACAGGTCACTACTCGAGACGATCAAACCCTCCTGAGATCCGAAGAGCCATTCATCCGTGACAGCGAGCGGTCCATGATCCGACTTCCCGGAATCTCGCCGTAGCCTCTTGCTATGGGCCTCTACGAACGTCACGTCCTCCCCCGCCTCGTCGAGGCTGCCTGCGGGACCAAAGGTTTCGAACGCTGGCGAGCCCGAGCCACTGACGGCCTCTTCGGAGACGTCGTCGAAATCGGCTTCGGTTCCGGTCTCAACGTCGCTCACTACCCCGCCGCAGTCACCCGAGTGCTTGCCGTGGAGCCAGCTGAGATGGCCACTCGCCGAGCCGCCGCCCGGATCGCCGCCACGGGAGCCCCGGTCGAGCACATCGGCCTCGATGGCCAGCACCTCGATCTTGATGACCACAGTTGCGATGGTGCCCTCTCCACCTTCACGCTGTGCACCATCCCCGACCCGAGATTGGCGCTGTCCGAGCTGGCACGGGTCCTCAAGCCGGGTGGCCAGCTCCATCTACTCGAGCACGGTCTCGCCCCTGATGCGTCGGTGGCCACGTGGCAGCGCCGGATCGATCCGCTTGAGAAGCGCCTCGCCGGTGGCTGTCACCTCACCCGGGATCCTCTGGCACTGTTCGATTCCTGTGGTTTCGACATCCTTAGCTCGGAGCAGCGCTACGTGAAGGGCCCCAAGCCTTGGAGCTACCTCACCTTGGCAGTGGCCACGAGTCGAGGGCCCTCGAACTAGGCCCTCTCGAACTCACGAGCGTTGGGCCTCGGCTACCGCGCTCGTCACGATGGATCGTGAGCGCTCGTCATAGGCGACGAGGATGACCTCCGCTGGATCGCCGGCCCATGCCGTCACGACCTGGGCCGCCAGCGCCGCCGCCTTGTCAGCCGGGAACCCGTAGATACCGGTGGAGATGGCAGGAATCGCCACGCACTGAACGCCGAGCCGGCCCGCCTCGGTCAAGATCGACCGATACGTCGCCTCAAGGAGCGTCCCTGACATCTCCGGATCTGACGGGTCGTAGCGAGGGCCGACGGCATGAAGAATCCAGGTCACCCCACGTTCCGAGAGATCGAAGGCCGGCGTACTGACTGCCGCACCTGTGGCGCAGCCCCCGAGGAGGCGACACGCTGCCCGAAGGCGGTCATGCCCGGCTGCGGCGAAGATCGCCCCGCACACGCCACCGCCGGCGGCGAGGTCCTCATTGGCTGCATTCACGATGGCGTCAGGTGCGATGCCCATTGAGTCGGGTTGGGTG
>JBAXAR010000102.1:0-6885 GCA_037142475.1 Actinomycetes bacterium | reverse complement strand
CACTTGTACTCTGCGTGATCGGGTTCCGACGTTCTGCTCTTTCGCTCGCTCTCTTCAGCGCCTCGGTCGTCCTCGCCGCCCTCAGCGGTCACAACCTCGACTCCTTTGAGCGCTATCTCCTCGCCACCCCGCCCCTGTTCATCGTCGCCGCTGGTCTTCTGGCGGCAAAGTGGGCGCGGGTCATGGTGCTGGTGGTCCTCGCCGTGGGCCTCTTTGGCTTCGGGATTCTGGCATTCACCGACCAGATGGTGCCCTGAGATCATCGACGGGTACCGAAGGATCTCGCACTAGGGTTGGCTTCGGCGCGTCGACCGAAGGTGGTGCAATGGCGGACACAACAAACACAGATCCCATCGTGGTGATCGGCGCCGGGCCTGCAGGCCTCACCGCCGCCTACGAACTGATTAAGAAGGGCGATCGGGTCGTCGTCCTCGAGGCCGACGACGTGGTCGGCGGGATCAGCAGGACCGTCGAGAGGGACGGTTGGCGCTTCGACATCGGTGGCCACAGGTTCTTTACCAAGGTCCAGCCAGTTGAGGACCTTTGGCATGAGATCCTCCCTGATGAAGACTTCCTGCTTCGCCCCCGAATGAGCCGGATCTTCTATGACGGCAAGTACTACGACTATCCCCTGAAGGCTTCCAATGCTCTGAAGAACCTGGGCATCTTTGAAGCGGTCCTCTGCGTCTTGTCCTACGCCTGGGCCCAGGTGCGGCCGCCGAAGGATCAGAGTAACTATGAGAACTGGCTCGTCGCCAGATTCGGGTGGCGGCTTTACCGGCGATTCTTCGAGACCTACACCGAGAAGGTCTGGGGCGTGCCGGTCAAAGAAATGCCGGCCGACTGGGCAGCTCAGCGGGTCAAGGGCCTCTCGCTCGGAAACGCAATTCTCAACGCAATTAAGCCGAAGCGGAATCAAAAAGAGATCACGAGTCTTATCGAGGAGTTCCAATATCCCAAGTACGGCCCGGGGATGATGTGGGAGCGCTGTCGAGACCTGGTCGAAGCGGCGGGCGGCACGGTGATCATGCAGGCAAAGGTCAGTTCGATCAATGTCTCCGATGGAGCGGCGAGATCGGTCACCGTCACGCATGCCGATGGCCGCGTGGAAGACATCGCTGCCTCGCACGTGATCTCGACCATGCCCATGATCGATCTGGCCCGGGCGATTGAGCCTCCCGCCCCAGCTGATATCCGAAGTGCCGGAGAGGGACTCGCCTATCGCGACTTTCTCACCGTGGCGCTCGTTGTGCCCGAAGAGGCAGGGTTCCCTGACAACTGGATCTACATCCATTCATCAGACGTCAAGGTCGGGCGAATCCAGAACTACGGGTCATGGTCTCCGTTCATGGTCAAGGAAGGAAAGACCTGCCTTGGCCTGGAGTTTTTCGTCTTCGAAGGCGACGAGCTTTGGAACATGGACGATGACGCCCTCATCGAGTTGAGCAAGCGCGAGATCGCACTGCTGGGCCTCGTCGATCCAGACAAGGTGGAGGTTGGGTTCGTCACGCGAATCCCGAAGGCTTACCCGTACTACGACTCGACGTACACCGAAAACGTGGCTCGGATCGCAGGTTTCCTGGAGGGATTCGCACCGAACGTTCACCCGGTGGGCCGAAATGGGATGCACAAGTACAACAACCAGGATCACTCGATGTACACCGCGATGCTGACCGTCGAGAACATCCACGGGGCCAGCCACGACATCTGGGCAGTCAACGTCGAAGAGGAGTACCACGAGCAGCAGGGTGGAGGAACGGGGCGAGATGCTCCAATTCTCCCGCCACGCAAAGGTGCCAGCTGACGCGATGATGCGCAAGGCACGTCGAGCGTAAGACTGATCTCGTAGCATCCCCTGTGATGTCTCCCGGAATCACCATCGAATGGCTTCCTCTCTCGTGAACTCACCACAGCCGTCGATTAGGAGTGGTGTTGCCACTGCGATGCCGGTAGCCGTTGCCGGGCTGGCAGCGAACGGTGCCAATATCATCGTCACTGTTCTTCTTGCCCGCCTCCTCAGCAATCAGGGATACGGAGCCTTCGCCCAATTGGTTGGGCTGTTCCTCGTGGTGTCAATGCCAGGATCAGCCGTGATCGTGGCAGTCGTGCGTCGAACCGCTAGCTGGAGAACAGCCGGGAGCCACGTGGCCCTCGCCACGTGGGCCGTCAGGATGCACCGTCGCATGGCGTGGCTTGTCGGCGCATACCTGTTGATGGTCGGCGCCGCTTCAGTCCCACTCGCTGCGCTTCTCGCCAAGCCAAGTCCGATTGCGGTGGCGGCGATGCTTTCGGGTGCCGGCCTCTGGGTGGCGCTGTGCGTCGACCGGGGATTCCTTCAAGGGACTCGCGGCTATCGCTCATTGGCGAACAATCTCCTGATCGAGGGAGGCGTTCGAACGGTGGCGGTGCTCGGGCTCGCCCTTGCCTTCAAACTCCCAGGGGCCGCCCTGGGGGTTCTGGTCGCCGAGATCGCCACTGCGCTCCATGCCCGCCGAGCATCGCATGCCGCCCTTCGCTCGGTTACCGACGACGGCATGTCAGTCACACCGCCGAGCATTCGACGCGACCTCGTCGTCGATCTGATCGCCGCCCTCGTCGCACTCACTCTCATGGCGGTCCTCCAGAACGTCGATGTCATCCTTTTGGGACGGCTGAATCCCTCCGAAGCAGGCTCCTATGCAGCGGTCTCGGTGGCGTGCAAGGCGCTGGTCTTCGCCGCCATCGTGCTCGGCGGCTACCTGCTCCCGGAGGCCGCTATCAGCTATCACGAGGGCAACCATGCTCTGAAGCAGCTGGCCGCCACACTCAGCATGCTCGCCGCCCCAGCCCTCGTCCTCGTCCTGCTCGCCACGTTCTTTCCCGACCAAGTCCTCAGGCTGGTGTTCAGTGCGCGCTACCTCGGAGCCGAAGCCGCCTTCGCTCCACTCGCATGGGCGATGGCGGCCCTGAGCGTCACGGTCGTCCTCACGATGTACCTGCTTGCTCACGGACAGCGCTGGGTGGTGATGCTGCTGGGCGTCGGGGCAATCGCTGCGGTGGTGTCAATCAACGCTGCAGATGGCTCCCCGACCGCAACTGCGAACGCAGACCTCGTGGTCCAAGCAGTCTTGGCTGTGGCCTGCACCGCCGGGCTCGTCATCGTCCACATCCGGAATCACGGCATTGAGCCACCGTCCGTGCTCGAACCGGGTGCTCCTGAGTAGTCTTTCCACGCTGACGCCGCACGCGCGTCAGAGGGGAGTCACGTGGACGGCCAGGAGTACCAAGACCGTGAAGGCACAAGCCTTGAGGAGATGATCGCGGCATCAGGTATCTCAAAAGTCTCGATGGTGGCGTGGCGGGATCTTTCCGATCCCGAAGCGGGCGGGAGCGAACTGCATGCCCATCGGGTGGCCGCTCGGTGGGCCGCAGCAGGACTCACGGTGAAGATGCGGACCTCTGCGGTTGCCGGGGAGCCCATACGCGTGGAGCGAGATGGATACGAGGTCGTTCGCAAAGGTGGTCGCTACGGCGTCTTTCCCCAGGTCATCAGCGAGGGCATCCGGCGACGCGGTGCTTCAGACGAGGCGCTGGTCGAGATTTGGAATGGGATGCCCTTCTTCTCGCCTGTCTGGTTCCACGGGCCGCGCATTGTCTTTCTGCACCATGTCCACGCCGAAATGTGGAACATGGTGCTCTCCAAGGGCATGGCCACATTGGGAAACACAATCGAGAGCCGTCTCGCACCGCCGCTGTATCGGTCGACATCGATCGTGACGCTCTCAGAGTCATCACGAGAGGAGATCATCGATCTCCTTGGCATGCACCCGGATCGGGTTCATGTGGTGCCCCCAGGGATCGAAGCTCGGTTCAGCCCTGGCGGGCAGCGTTCGCCAACGCCACACGTCGTTGCTGTCGGTCGCCTGGTGCCGGTCAAGCAGTTCGACCGCCTGATACGCGATCTGGCGGTCGTCAAGAAGTCGGTCCCGACGCTGACCGCTTCGATTCTTGGCGAGGGCTACGGGCGTGATGAGCTCGAGGCCCTCAGAGACTCACTCGGTGCCACAGAGTGGCTGACGATGCCGGGCCGGGTCTCTGATGACGTCCAAGTCGCCGAGTACCGCCGTTCTTGGTTGGTCACGTCGGCCTCCGCTCGAGAAGGGTGGGGGATGACTCTCACCGAGGCGGCAGCCTGCGGAACCCCTTCAGTGGCCACCGATATCGCCGGCCATCGGGATTCCGTCGTCGATGGGTCCTCCGGGATCCTGGTGGATCCAGCAAGCAGCCTGGCTCCGACCATCGTCTCGGTCCTCACCGATTCTGATCTTCGGGAGCGCCTGAGTAGGGGAGCGATGGACTACGCGGGAACGCTCACCTGGGAGCGCACCGCCGCTGACGCGTTCGGTCTCCTCGCTCAACGCCCGGGAGCCTGAGGAAGGCTCAGAGAACTCGCAATGTGACCGCGAGGTTCCACGTCGCTAGTTCTCTGAGGATCGGGACCCGAACAATCCACCGAAGCCATTCAGGGTAGTACCGAGGTTCGGCTCGCACCACAACCACGTCAGCCCTGCGGTGCACGAGTTTCATCACCGTTCCAACGTCACATCGATAGAGCGATGTCCCGAAGAGGTTCCCGGGTGGTCGTTGATTTCGACGTTCATAGCGCCGAGCGGCGAATCGGCCGCCGAGGTAGTGCCATGGGGAGGTCTCGTGTCCACCCCACGGAGAGAACCATGCCGTGTGTGAGATGTAGACAAATCCTCCAGGCTTTGTGACCCGGATCGACTCTTCGATGAAACTCAACGGGTCCGGAACGTGCTCCAGGACGTTTGACGAGAACGCTAGATCGAAGGTGTTATCGGCGAAGGGCAGCCGGTTGCCGTCACCGGCGATCGTCCGACCCACCATGAGCCGTCCAGGCCAGACGGCCCGATCATGGCGCTGCTGAGTCGAAAGCGTCTCGGGATTGTCCAAGAGCTCATCGGGCAGGCTCGACCCTGCCTCAGGCTCCACCAATACTGCGGACGCCCCAAGGTCGCCGAAGGCCTGAGAGAAGTACCCTCCGCCACCGCCCACATCGAGCACGCGAGAGCCCGGGATCAAAATGTCCCGCGCTATCTGAGCCATTGTGTCCGCCGCCTGAACGCCGTAAAAGGCATCAGGGTCACTCTGTTCAAGCCGAAAGGCCTGAAAGAGGCGCACCGAGCGGCGAACACCCCGGCCGAGCGGCGACGTTACCGGGGCCGGATGCGCCTCATTGCTCACCGAGGATGTCATGTCTCCTGCCCCTCTGTGATGGTGCTCATCGCGTTCGCTTCGGCTGAAAGATTAGAGGCCTCGTCATCATCGCGTCGTCGCTTCGGCCAGCGGTGGCGAGCACCTTCAACAACGACGTCCGCCAAGAGAACAACCACTGCAATCCATCCGAATGCATTGGCGAGGTTGAAGTGAGCTGGCCACCCGATGTTGTAAGGGAAATGATGCTGGTGCTCCAGCACCACAGTTGTCGCTCCAGCAGCGGCCATCGCCCCCACGCTTCCAAGGATGAGAAGAAGCCGGCTCCACCTAATCCTGAGGCCGATGAAGCAGGTGATTCCGGCCGCCAGCCCACCTGCCCGACCCGCCACAAGCGCCCCACCAGCGGCCATGAGGAGGCTGATGGCGATCGAACAAATCCATCCCGGTGATCGCCCCCGGTAGAGCAGAGGCGAACGGAGCGTCGGTACCGCCGTCACATCACCTGTCCCCAATACCTTTGAGCGCCGACGACGCGGCCAGAGCACAAGGGTCAAGATGACCATCAAAGCAATGGCGCTGATGATCTCTGCCAGATTGACGACCCGCTGGGGTGCCCAGACAAATCGAACCGATACGGTCTCCCCGCGAGCAACGGCGGGGATGCGCCATCCGTTCGCGTAGCCATCGATAAGGACCGGCGGTCCAAGGTCTCGTCCGCCCAGCAATGCGTGCCAGCCCACGGTATGGCTCTGACCAAGCACCAGCCATGCGGAGGATCCTGATCCAACCAACGTGGCATCCGCAGCCCATCGAGTGCTGTGGGTTACACGGAGGGTCGGCACCTCGCTTGGGGCGGTCGAGTCTCCCAACGATGCAACCGAAGGAGCGGACGTCAGTTTCAACTGATCGATGTTCCAACCCAGGTGGGAGCCATCCCCGGTGGTGATGTCATTTCGTCCCTCTCCAAGAATCACCCCTGTTCCCTGAGTGGTGCAGGGAGTCACCGCCATGCTCTTGAGCGCAAGGGCATCGCTCGTCGTGCCCACGATCGCCACCGAAGTTCCATCTCCGTTGGCAAAGATGAGGCCATTGCGGCATACCGGCGGCAGTGATTCGGGAGTCAGAGGCTCGGCTACACCCGGGAGTCCCAATTCGGCGATCGCCAACGGGGGAGTGTGCCGGCCCCGACTGATCGAATCAGGGATCTCGATCGGTGCCGTGTCGTTGATCCTCAGACGCACCAGAGAGCCAGTCACCGAAGGGAAATCGATGGGCACAAGCGTCGTCGACCCCTGGGGGCGCCCAAAGCCAAGTGGAATCTCAGGGAGGGGCACAACCCGCCGCACGCCCCCGGCGATCACCGTGACGCCGGTCGGGACTTGATGGCGGCCGTCAGCGACGATCTGGAGATCGAGGTGCCCAAAAGTGAGCGGGCGAGCAAGGCCAATTTCGATCCACGCCCCTGCTTGATGGTCAAACCCGGTCTGCCATGCAGTCGTCAGCTTTCCGTCCTCGGCCGACCAAGAACCAGCGTTGAGATCACCAAGCAGGCGACCAGAAGAGTTTGTCTGGACGATTCGGTCAGCCGCGGCACTTCCCGGGGGCATCACTGTCGAGGCAGTACGTCCCACCAAGTCATTCAAGAGGGGGACTGGGATGAGGTCCGAG
>JBAXAR010000101.1:0-6886 GCA_037142475.1 Actinomycetes bacterium | reverse complement strand
GTCATTCCTGCGGAGAGTTCGATCCGCTGGTCCATCGATCGGTATGGGTGGACCAGCCGTGATTGAGGGCGGGGGTCTGGGCATCGTCACCCCCGACGAGGTGGGCCCCGTGGGGGTCCACGCCAAGGCGGGTTCCGTCGACGTTGTTGTTCCTGACGAGGCCACCGCGGTTCAGGTGGCGAAGCAGCTCCTCGGCTTTTTTCAGGGTGATTGTGTTGCCACCGAACCTGACCCGACGATGTCTCCCCGTTCCGTCGTCCCTCCTGATCGCCGACGAACGTTTGACCCCCGTGGAGCCATTCATGCCATCGTGGATCAGGGAAGTGTCCTTGAGCTGCGTGAAGAGTTCTCACCGAACATGGTGACCGTCCTCGCTCGAATCGAGGGGCGGACCGTGGCGATCATTGCCAATGACTCTCGCCACCTTGGAGGAGCGATTGACGGCCCTGCGTCTGACAAGGCGGCGAGATTCCTTCAACTCGCAGAGGCCCGGGGCATCCCGGTCGTCAGCCTGATCGACACCCCCGGATTCATGGTTGGCCCAGAGGCAGAGGCCACTGGGTTGCTTCGCCACACCGCAAGGCTCTTCGTGGTCGGAGCGTCACTCAGCGTCCCGGTCATCGCTGTGGTGATGAGACGTGCCTACGGCCTCGGGGCCCAGGCGATGGCGACCGGCAGTTTCACGTCCCCAATGGCGACGATGTCGTGGCCCACTGGGGAACTCGGCGGCATGGGACTTGAAGGCGCGGTTCGCCTCGGTTTCCGTCATGAGCTCGAGGCGATTGACGATCCAGATGAGCGGGCGGCTGCAGAGGCCAGCCTCGTGGCGGCGGCCTATGAGCATGGCCGGGCGCTCAATGTTGCTGCTCACCTTGAAATCGACGATGTGATTGACCCATCGGACACTCGAGGTCGGATTGCGGCCCTTCTCAGGGCAGCGCCCAGCCGGATGTCCGACGGTCGCCTCCGCCGCTCCATCGATACGTTTTAATTCTGTTCCGAAGTGGGCTACTCGGCAGATGGACCCCTATGATGACGAGTATCTGACGCGGCGTCAGAAACGTCCAGTTCGAGAGGAAGCAGTCGATGGAGTTCGAGTTCTCAGCCGACCAGCAGCGGTTCGTCAAGGAAGTTGAAGCGTTCTTGGACGCCAACGATGACCCAGATGTCTTTGACGTCACTCGGGAAAACATGGCGCAGATCGTCGACACGCCCAAGCGCCGAGCGTTCATGGCGAAGCTGGGAGAGAAGGGCTGGCTCGGCATCACCTGGCCAAAGAAGTACGGGGGCAAGGACGGCGAGGGTGTCTATGAGTACCTCCTCAACGAGCAGCTTGCAGGCCGAGGCGGACCTCAGATTGGTAAGGGCGTCGGCATTATCGGAAAGACGCTGATCGCTCACGGCTCGGACAAGCTCAAGGCCGAGTTCCTTCCCAAGATCCTGCGGAACGAGGTGGAGTTCGCTGTCGGCTACTCCGAGCCCAACGCTGGCTCCGATGCGGCATCGATGCAGTTGAAGGCCACCAAGGACGGAGACGGATGGCGTCTGAATGGCCAGAAGACCTGGACCACGAGTGCCCACTTCGCTGAGTGGTACTGGGTCGGCGCCCGTACCGACCCCGATGCTGCCAAGCACCACGGGATCACGCTTTTCCTCGTGCCGCTTGACCACCCTGACATCGAGATTCGCGAAATCTGGACGATGGGCGACGAGAGGACGAACGAGGTCTACTTCGAGAACGTCTTCGTGCACGACGACTACGTCGTTGGTGAACTCAACCGCGGGTTCCAGTACATCTCAGAAGCGCTTGACCTCGAGCGGTTCACGATGTTCACCTACTCGCCCGTTGCCCAGCGCCTCGACCTCTTGACCGAGTACGTCAAGACGACCACCAGGGATGGCGAGCCGCTCAAGGACGACCCGATCACGCGGCGTCGGCTCGCCGAGTTGGCAACCGAGGCTGAGGTGGCCCGAGTGATGGGGCTCAAGTTTGTCTTCGAGTCAGCCAAGGGCGGATCGCCTCCAACCTGCGAAGCAGCCGAGTACAAATTGTTCACCACCGAGCTCTCTCGTCGCCTGGCCAACGCGTCGATGGACATCGCCGGCCCAGGCGCTCAGCTTCGGGTCAAGACCGAAGAGGCCCCGATGGCAGGCCGCTCGGAGTCGACCTACCGCTACACCGTGATCGACACCATCGGCGGCGGAGCCTCAGAGATCCAGAAGAACATCATTGCCCGGCGCAAGCTCGGTCTGCCGAAGAACTTCTAGGCCTACCGACCTCCAATGGACGACGTCATGACCTCGAGCGGATCCGGCCGCCCCTCGCGCCCTCTTCTTGAGGGTGTGGTGGTGCTTGATCTTGCGACGGTCGGGCCAGCGGCCCGGGCCACTCGGGCGCTGAGCGACTTCGGGGCGACCGTGATGAAGGTCGGACCAGTTCCTTCGGCGGGGGCGATGCAGATCACCCCTCCTTATTTTGCCTACAGCGGTCACCGAGGCATGGGGCGTCTCGAGCTCGACCTGAAGTCCGATGCGGGCAAGGAGGCATTCTTCGCTCTCGCCGCAACGGCGGACGTGATCGTCGAGAGCTTTCGTCCTGGGGTCACCGATCGCCTCGGCATCGGTTACAGCGATCTCGCAGAAGTGAATCCGGGTCTTGTCTACTGCTCAACGTCCGGCTACGGCCAAGTGGGGCCGATGAGCCAATGGGCGGGTCACGATGTTGACTACCTGGCAATGGGTGGCTTCCTCGCCACGTCTGAGCCTCGCTCAGACGGTGGCCCCCCTCTTCCCGGGGCGACAGTGGCCGACGCGGCCGCTGGCGGTCTTCACGCCGCACTCTCAATCTGCGCAGCCCTCGTCGGCCGGTCGTCGACCGGACTCGGTTGCCATCTCGACGTGGCGGTGGCTGATGGTGTGCTCTGGCTGATGAGCCTGGCAATCGATGAGCACCTGGCAATGGGGACCGAGCCGGGACCTCGTCACGATCTCCTGACAGGCCTGTTCGCGTGTTACGGGACGTACGAGGCTGGCGACGGCGGGTGGTTGGCCGTCGGTGCCATCGAGCACAAGTTTTTCGCAAACCTCTGTCGGGCACTCGACCTCGAGCGGTGGATCGATCACCAGATGGAAGCGGCGCTTCAGGAAGAGATCCGGTCTGATTTCGCCTCGGCATTTCGAACAGCGACGCGTGACGAGTGGACCGAGCGGCTCGCCGGTGCCGACACCTGCGTCGCCCCAGTCTTGCGAGTCTCTGAGCTTTCGCAGAGCGCGAATCTCGTCGAGCGATCCCTCATTGTCGAGGCGCATCACCCGGAGCACGGCACCTTTCTTCAGCTCGCACCGCTGCTGGCTGGAATGCTCCGCACCGAAGAGCCCGTGGCGTCGCCCGACCTTCGGGTGACCGTCACCGCCGAGATGCTCCGGTCGGCCGGCGTCGACGACGAGCGGATCGCCGAGTGGGCGGCAGAAGGAGTGATCGCATGAGTAGTGGCCTCACCCCACTTCCGGAGAATCTCGTCCTCGCTCTTGAGGAGCACCACGGTGACCCCGTGGCGGCAGCAGCAACCATGATCGACATCCCGTTGTATCGCAGTGCCGGCGAGTTCCCCGTCGAGCATGGGTACATCTGGACATCACTCTCCTCGACCGAGAACGGCAACCCGCTCTTTTGGGACCCGGCAGTTGCCAACGAGTTGACCGATGGGCCCATTGCGCCTCCGAGCATGATTTCGGTGTGGTTCCGCCCTCACAACTGGGCGCCCGGTCGAGCCGAAGTCGCACTCCCACTTCAGGTCCACTTTGATCTCAAGACTCTTTTTGGTCTCCCCGAAGCGGTGATGACCGACAACACGATCACGTTTCACGAGCCAGTTCGGCCCGGTGATCTGCTCACCACTCACCAGGTCCTGCGGAGCGTCTCGGAGCCAAAGACGACCAAGCTGGGAAGCGGGCGCTTCTGGGTCATTGAGGTCATCTACGAGAACCAGCGTGGTGATCTCGTCGGCGTCGAGTCCTACACCGGTTTCGGCTACAAGCGGGAGGCGGCATCATGACGATCCCACGGATTCTCGCCGATCAGGTTGTGGAGGGTCAGACCCTCCCGGCGCTGTCCTATGAGGTCACAGCCACGACGGTGGTCCTTGGAGCGCTCGCCACACGAGACTGGCGACCCATGCACCATGACAAGGACTTCGCCGTCAATCGGAATGGGACCCAGGACATCTTCCTCAACACCCCCAACCAGGCGGCCTGGTTCGAGCGCTACCTGACTGACTTCACAGGCCCCCATGGTCGGCTCGGTCGGATTACCTTCCGCATGAAGGGATCAATCTTTCCAGGCGACACGATGGTGTTCTCCGGCGACGTGACCGGAACCGAGACCGATGATGCTGGTTGCGCCTGGGCGAACCTCGCTCTCACGCTCTCGGTCAATGGCGATACCAAGACAACTGCGGCCGCCCGAGTCGCACTTCCCACGACGATCGATGACAACCCCTGGCACCGGCGCGGCGACGCCTGGCGCCCCTAAGGAAGGAAGCCCCAATGCTTGACCTCGACTTCTCCTCAGAGCAAACGATGCTCAAAGAGACGGTTCGCGACATCCTGGCCGCACAGTGCCCCCTCTCAGAAGTCCGTCGTCTTGAGGATGACCCGATCGGCTATTCGACCGAGCTGTGGGCGACGCTCGGCGAGTTGGACCTGATTGGGCTCACTCTTCCTGAGGAGTACGGCGGCTCGGGCATGACGATGATCGAGGGTGCGGCGCTGTACGAGGAGATTGGCCGAGCCTTGGCGCCCTTGCCACACCTGGTGAGTGCCGTGATGGCCGGTGGCGCCATCGCCATGGCCGGCTCCGATGCGATGAAGGCCGAGATCCTTCCCTCGGTGGCCTCGGGAGCAAGCATCTTGAGCGTTGCGTGGCTCGAGCCTGAGAACAGCTTTGGTCCGAAGGGTGTCGAGATGAAGGCAGAGCCGACCTCATCTGGCTTCTCCCTGACCGGAACCAAGCGCCATGTTGCCTTCGCCAAGGCCGCTGAGCGCCTTGTCGTCCTGGCACGCACTGGCGCTGCGCCCACCGACGTGGACCTCTTCGTGGTGCGTACCGATGCTCCTGGGGTCTCAATGACCCAGCAGAAGACGATCGCATCAGACTGTCAGTACCAAGTCGAGTTCAACGGTGTCGAGGTCAGCGAGGCTGACCGCATTGGCGACGCCGGCTCCGGGTGGTCGACGTGGGAGCGCGTGGTGCGCGAAGCGTGGATCCTCTCCGCCGCCCAGGCGGTTGGTGGAGCTCAGTACGCCGCCGAGATCACCGTGCAGTACGCAAAGGATCGCCAGCAGTTCGACAAGCCGCTGGGTGCCTTCCAGTCACTGGCGCACTACATGGCCGACGATGCAACCAACGTCGATGGAGCGGAGCAGATTGTCCATGAGGCGGCGTGGGCCTCAGCTGCGGGCCGGCCCATCACCTCGCTCGCACCAATGGCGAAGCTCTTTGCCTGTCGGACGTTCCGAGATCTGACGGCGAACTCCCAGCAGATCTTCGGCGGCATCGGCTTCACCGTCGAGTACGACATCCAGCTCTACTTCCGCCGGGCGAAGGCATTGCAGATGTCGTGGGGCGATGACCGCACCTTGACCGACGCCATCGCCGCCGCACTGCTCGACTGACCGCTTCGGCGGCCGTGGCTAGTGCGGCATGGAAGACGGGTCAAAGGGACAATGCCGACATCCCCGCTCGCAACACGATCCGCGCGCAAGCAGCGTCGCTGAGGTGAAGACCAGAAATGAGGTCGCCGGATCTCGGTAGGTGGACTCGCCACGAGCAACTGCTGCGGCATGGGCAGAGAGGATGATCTCGTAGTCCAGCCGCGACGGATCGAGTCGATCAGGACGTGGAACCAGCGGTGGATCGTGGTGGCTCACCGGGCGGCGAGTCGGGCATCGAGATCATCGAGAATCTCGGCTGAAGCGGGGAGAAAAGCCGTGGAGCGGGCGTGCCTGATGAAGACCACGTCATCGCACCGCCATCGCTCGAGCTTGAGTCGAACCTTTGTGATCTTTCCCGTAGCAGTCTCATCGATGGTGTCGACGAGACGGATGAAACTTGGCGTCCATTTCGTGCCGAGATCCGACTGGCGGCCAAGCCATGCCGAGAACGCATCGGGATCAAACGAGGTACCGTCGCGGAGTTCTGCCGCCAACATCACGGCATCCCCGCTGGCGGTCGCCACGTCCGGGACTGGATAGATCGCTACTCCAGCGAAGGCTTCGAATCGGGCCATGACCGCCTCAATCGGGGTCGCCGCGAGGTTCTCAGAGTCGACGCGGAGCCAGTCCCCGCTCCGGCCAGCGAAGAAGAAGTACCCGTCACTGTCCCGATACGCCAGATCCCCGGTCCAGTACCATCCATCGTGCACTCGGGAGCCCTCGGCGAGTGGGTCGGCGTAGTAGCCCTCGAATTTCCCCGACCCGGCTCGATTCACGATTTCCCCTATGGCCTCGGTGCCGTTGAGAAGCACGCCAGCCTCATCGAAGATCGCTCTTGCCATTTCGTCGCCTGTCTCAGGATCGACAACGGCAAGATCGGCCCCGGCAGGGGCTGGCCCAAGTGCTCCGGCAGGGGTCTGTGGTGTCGTCACGATGGTGACGCCACCCTCGCTCGACCCGTATCCCTCCACGAGCCGGCAGCCAAAGCGCTCCTCGAAGCGAACTCGGTCTGGCGAAGACGCCTCCGTCCCAAACCCTCGCGTGAGGGTGTTGGAGCCGTCCTCAGGTTGCTCCTCGACGGCGAGGAGATAGGCGACGGCCTTGCCGACATAGGTAAACGTGGTGGCGCCAAACTCACGAACATCGTCGAGAAAGGCGCTGGCCGAGAAGCGGG
>JBAXAR010000100.1:0-7128 GCA_037142475.1 Actinomycetes bacterium | reverse complement strand
CTGTAGACACCAGCCCATCGCCGCACGATCCGAGGAACAGGGCGACCGAGTACCGCCGCCAAGGTGTCCACGAGATGCGTGGTGGGATCCTCGTCGAGATCGAAATCAAAAGGCTGCTCGTAGTAATGGGTGTCGCCCACCGTCAGTGATCCGTCGAGGCGCTGCTGGCAGAGCAATTGCACACGATGCGCAGCTGGGATTGGAGCCTGAGGGGCCAGATTCTCGCGACCCGGCAGATCGAAGGCTGGGTAGTAACGAAGGGAGTCGCCGTCGGCCAGCGACGTCGTCATGACCTCGCCAAGGGGTTCAGTCTCGAACATCTGAAGGCGGACACGCCGCAGTGGCGCCCGACCGAGCACCTCGCCGGCCAGGCCGCTATGTGCAGCACCAGTGCACAGCACGATGAGGTCAGCAGCGTAGACATCCCCGAGATGGTCGACGGCTCGACCTGTCCCCACTTCTCTCACCTCTCGTCCGGCGATGAACTGATAGCGGCCGGTGGCTTCAAGCATCGTGCGCACGGCTCGAGGTACGAGGCGGGGCTCGACACCCGCATCCTTTGAGCACCAGAGTGCTCCAAGCGTTCTGCCCCGGAGAACGGGGTTTCGTTCAATGACCTCAGCCGGACTGAGTATCGAAAACCCACGCCGTGCTGCGTCGGGGGCACGAGCGGCTTCGCCCATCAGGGCCAGTTCCTCCTCGGAGCGAGCGACGGTGATCGATCCATTCGCTCGGAAGCCAGTCCCCGGACATCTCGCCCCGATCGCCTCCCATCGCTCCCGAGCCTTGAGGGCGAGATCGAGTTCTGGGCCCGATGCCCGACCGCTCACCCAGACGAGTCCAAAGTTGCGCAGCGAGGCACCTCGCGCATCTGCCTCGCGTTCGATCTGAACGACGTCAAAGCCTCGATCGACACCGCTCACGGCGTGCATTGTGCCAAGAACACCGCCACCGATGATCAGAAGCCTGGGTCGATCCATGGTCATAGTCTGACCGATTGACGCATCATGACGTGCGCTGTGCCGCACGCCCAGCAAGAAGGCCAGCGATCACACACAGGGCCGCAAGGCAGGCGGTGCTGACACTGAAGGCGCTGCGAACAGTCGACTCAAGCGCAGAGGAACCGCCGAGGCCCACAAACAGTGCGCCACCCCCTGCGAGGCCGAGGGCCGTCCCTAAACCCCTGGTGGTATTGAGCAGGCCTGATCCGACTCCCGTCTGCTCGGTCGGGAGCGCTGCCATGACGCCTGTGTTGTTGACCGTATTGAGGATCCCGATGCCGGTCCCAGCAAGGGCGAGGCCAAGAACAAGGAGTGCCGTGGATCGTCCCGCAATGGCGACGAGCACCACCCCACAGCCGGCGACGACACCAGACCCCATCGAGCTGATGGGACCTCCAAGGCGAAGTGCCACCCAGCCAGCGAACGGTGAGGTTGCTCCGATCGCCAACGGGAGGGCCAGCAAATCAAGGCCGGCGACCGCCGGGCCAAATCCGAGGCCTCGTTCGACCTCATAGGGAACGAGGAGGAGAAGGGCAAAGAGAACCAGGTAGGAAAGTGCCGCTCCCGCCAGACCGAACCGTATTGGCACCCGGGCAAACAGGCTTGGCGCCAGGAGTGGTTCGGAATCACGTCGCTCATGGACCACCAGAGCTGTCCCCGCGAGAACGCACAACGAGAACCCCGCCAGGATCCCCGGCGAGGACCATCCGAGGGTCTTGCCGAAAGAAAGTGCTCCGAGCAATGTCGAGACAGCCACCACCATCAGGAGGGCTCCGGTCCAATCGAGCGGCTCACGTTCAGCGAGATGCCGACTCCTCGGGATAAAGGCGATGGCAGCCGGAAGGGCAATGAGCCCGACCGGGACATCGACGAGAAAGAGCCAGCGCCACGAGAGGAAACCCAGGAGCACCCCTCCAAGGGTTGGTCCAACGGCAAGACCCAGCGCCTGAGCCGCCGCCTGAAGACCGAGGGCCTTGGCCCGCGATGACCTCGGTGCCGCCAGGAAGACAATTGCCACGCTGTTGGCTTGGAGCATTGCCCCACCGACGGCCTGGAGGACGCGGCTCGCGATAAGGACCGTGAGGCTCGATGCGGTGCCACACAGCAATGACCCAACGATGAAGACGATCAACCCATAGACATAGATGAGCTTGCGTCCCACCATGTCCGAAACCCGACCGAAAATCACAAGGGTCGACACGATGGTCAGCATGTACGCCAAACCCACCCAGGTCACCGCTCCCAGGGACACGGAGAACTCATGCTCGAGCGTGGGATACGCCAGCGTCACGATGCTGGCGTTCAACTGGCTCATCAGGGCTCCGAGGCAGACGGCAAGAACTGCCAACCACGGCGCGTGTTTCCACTCTCGAATCCTCGTAGGTCGCCGCTGCTCATTCATGAGCGCATTGGGGTGACGGGGAGGAAGCCCTTCGTCGCCGACCGTCATAGTTCCATGCTGGAGGCGATCAAGATAGAAGTCCAGTATTACTTCTTGTGTTTTGTTATAGGATTTACTTATGGATTCTCGCCGAGCCGCCTACTTCCTAGCCGTCATTGATGCTGGGTCGTTCTCGGCCGCCGCTCGATCGCTTCATCTGTCGCAGCCATCGCTGTCGATGGCCGTCCGCGAACTCGAACAAGCCCTCGGGACACCCCTGCTCGAACGGCTGGGACGAGGCATCGCGGTGACCCCCGCAGGGCGAGCGCTCGAGCTCCACGCTCGACGAGCGATGGCAGAGTTCGCAGCTGGTGTCGCAGCTGTTGATGATGTACTCGGCCTCGGGGGCGGCAGCCTGACGCTCTGCTGCCTCCCCACCCTCGCTACGGACCCGCTCGCCGCTGCGGTCGGGACCTTTCGAAGGCGGCACCCTGACGTCAAGGTCGCCATCCTCGGCCCAGAAGACACAGGTGAAATCGAGGACATGGTGAGAGGAGGACGGGCGGAAATCGGGCTCACCAGCGCCACATCACTCCCCGGCGATCTCATTGGGATCCCAGCAGCTCGCCAAGCACTCATGGCGATCTTTCCACCCGGGAGCTCGATCCCTGCTCCCTTCTCGATCGAAGACCTCATCAGTTGGGATCTTGTGGCGTTCCCACCGGGGGCATCGACAAGAGCAATCCTCGATGTGTCACTCGATGAGGTCGGCGCCCAGCCGCGGATAGCCGTCGAGGTGGCAGCCCGAGATGCGGTGATCCCCCTCGTGCTGGCCGGGGCGGGGGCTGCGCTCGTTCCGGAGCACATGGCTCAGCTCGCCGCCGCCAGAGGGGCGATTGTCGGTGACCTCACGCCCCTCATCTCTCGACCGGTCTCAATCGTCCACCGGCCCGGCCCACTTTCCCCGGCAGCCGCTCGGATTGTCGACATCATTCTCGAGAGACCAGTTGAGGGGGATCAGGATCGATAGTGATCTCGCCAGATCAATCGATAGACCCGAGTCCACCTCGGGATTGATCTCAGTCCGGGGATGAAGGGAATCAGCAAGAGCCCCAAGGTCAGGAGCATCATCAGCGCCCAAACGATGGCGTCTGCGTTATCGCCCCACGAGGTGGTGAAGGGCGGAACCTGGTACCAAAGGGTGTAGAGCCAGAGCCAGGGCTGACCGGGATAGCTCCCCGTGTCATTCATCATCCCCCACTGATCACCGGAGAGATGATGGTCGGCTCCTTGGTTCGCAAGGTATCCGCTATCGCCGATGAACAGCAGCGACTTCGTGTAGTCGGTCCCGTAGAAGCCGCTCCCCTGAACGATCGAAGTGTCAAGGGCTCCAGTAGTCGCCATGGCGGTGAGGTGTGCCATCAGGACTTGGACTGGTCCGTAGGGACCCGGAGGAACGATCAGTTTTCCGTTTATGACCTTGGCGTGAGGAATCGCCTTCTCATAGGCCGCCTCCCATGCTGCCTGATCCGATGGCGATGCTCCTTGAAAACGGGTGAGCGCACTGTCGAGCGCTGGCGACTGCGGGGTGGTGCTCAGCGGACCGAGGACAAAGTCCCGAGCCGGATTCACCGGATGATGGACGCCAACCCATTGCTGGAGGGCGATGGGACCAATCTTCTGTCCTGCTCCATCAACGTGGTTGTACGGAGCCCCGTAGGTCGCCGTCCCGCTCGTCCCGTCAAGCTCCGAGATCGCCGTGGTGGCGAAGTCGACTTGATCAGCTGATGACCACTGCTTGATAGTGATGGCCTTGTCGTCGGGTGATCCGAACGTAATGGCGAGCCCGATGGTGAGGACGGCGACGACCACGAAACACACCGTGAGTTCCTTGGCGATGTCGTAGGGCCGGTAACTCCCCCGCCACGGGCTGACATCGCGGTCTGGGTTGTAGTTGCGCTGCTTCGACATCAGGCTTCGCCTCCCTGGTTGGCTTCGGTCAGCTCGATCGGAGGAACAATGCCGTGCTTACGAACAAGCAGGACGTGCAGGACGGTGATGGCAATAACTGCCAGTGGGAGCAGGATGATGTGCCACATGAGCATCTGCCCGAAGTTGAGGACATTGAAGAAGGCGCCAACTCCAACCGAGTTCAGACCGTCCTTGGCCTGTGTGGCGATCCATTGCGAATCAAAGTTGGTTTGTGAGACGTAGCCAGTCAATGCCGCCCCAACCGAGGCAAGCAGGGTGATAACTCCCGTCATCCACGTCAGCGCCCGGTTGCCCCGCCACGCGGCCATGAAGAACTTCCCCCAGAGATGAACCACCATGAAGAAGAAGAAGAGCTCCACGCTCCAGAGGTGGAGCGAGTTCACGAAGAGGCCCACCGACGAGAGGTGCCACCATGTCGGGCCCTCCAGTGAAAGAAGAACGCCCGTCACCACGATGATCGAGAGTGCCGCCAAGGTGAGGGCGCCGAACATGTAGATCCATGACGAGAGATAACTCGGTTGGCGGTCAGGAATAAGGCGCTCAGGAGGGAGGGTACTGACCAGTGACTTTCTGATCTTGGCCGTCCACATTGCGGCGTCTTCTTCAAGGATTGGTGTCGTGGGAGCAACTGATCGATCCCTGATACTCATGAACGATTCCTCGCTTTGCGCTTGTAGGGAATCGCAATTGCCGCCACAAAGGTGACCACCATGAGGCACACCACGATCAGGTTGCTGAGGGATATTTGAAGAAATCCCCAGTGGATGTAGTGGCCGGGTTTGCTCATATCAATGAGCGATCCGAGCAACACGGTAACGATGGCCGTCATCAAACGCCCCCTCTCTGGTGGGACGAATCGTAAGGACTCCCGCCACACCCCTACTAGGGGAGAAAGACCCTCTTCGGAGCCGATTCCTGATGTTCAATTTTCCTTGGCGACCCCCAGTGGGCACCCGGGCTGCTGCTACGGTCCAGACATGCTCCAAAGGTCGTCCACCGTATGATCAAAGCCACCGCTCTCTCCAAGCATTACGGAGCGACTCGGGCGGTCGATGACCTGACTTTTGAGGCGCGCGATGGCGTTGTAACGGGATTCTTGGGGCCGAATGGGGCCGGTAAGTCCACCACCATGCGAATGATTCTCGGCCTTGACCACCCAAGCGCTGGATCAGTAACCATCGGCGAACGGCCCTACCAGAGCCTCAGGTGGCCCCTGCGAGAGGTTGGGGCGCTCCTCGACGCATCCTCGGTTCACCCAGGACGATCAGCTCGCAACCATCTCCTCAGCCTTGCTCAATCAAATGCGATCCCACCGTCGCGTGTTGACGAGGTCCTCGACATCGTCGGGCTGACCAAAGTCGCCTCGCGTAAGGCTGGCAAGTTCTCCCTCGGGATGAGCCAGCGGCTCGGGATTGCCGGAGCCCTTCTTGGCGACCCGGGAGTCCTACTCTTCGATGAGCCCGTCAACGGTCTCGACCCGGAAGGGATTCTGTGGGTCCGAAATCTACTCAAGAGCCTGGCCACCGAGGGGAGGACCATCTTGGTGTCGAGTCACCTCATGAGCGAGATGGCTCAGACGGCCACCGAACTCATCGTGATCGGGAAGGGCCGCCTCATCGCCCAGACCTCGGTGGACGACTTCATCACTTCCAACACCGTCGCCACCGTCCTGGTTCGATCTCCCGAACCCACCCGGCTTGCCAGCGTGATTGATGCGGCTGGTGGTTCATGGCAACCCGGAGAGGATGGGAGCATCCTGGTAACCAAAATCAACGCGTCAGCCATTGGCGATGCTGCTGCTGCGGCTGGTCTTGCCCTCCATGAGCTCTCACCCCAGAATGCCAGTCTTGAGGAGGTCTTCATGGATCTCACGTCGGATGCCACCGAGTACCACGCCACCGACCTTCCCGGAGCCCGCTCATGACCGACGGAACCTCACACGAAATGGCCGCACGGCGGGGCCGGGTGGGGATCCGCACTCTGGCAGTTTCCGAAGCCACCAAGTTCAGGAGTATCCGATCGACGTGGATCTCGTTGGCCATCATCGTCGTCGCGGGGATCGGCTTCTCCGCTCTCTTTAGCTTCTTGATCGGTCGGTCGTGGGAGGGGTCAAGCCAGCTCGAGCACGCCCAATTCGACCCAGTGAGGATCTCGCAATCCGGAATCTTCATTTCACAATTCGTCGCTGGGATTCTCGGCGCCCTGATCGTGACGTCCGAGTACTCAACAGGAACAATTCGAGCCACGCTCGCGGCCGCCCCCCGACGGCTCAGCGTGGTCGGGGCCAAAGCCATCGTTATCGCTACTGGCCTCCTCGTCGTCACTGAGGTGACCGCATTCATCTCATTCTTCGTGGGCCGATCGGTCCTGATCAATTACGGCGGCATCATCGTGCCCCCGGGATCGTCGATCGTTGAGCGATTCACACGCCACGCGCTGCCTGTCGTGAACATCTCTTCGCCAGGCGTGGCGCGCGCAGTCTTCCTCGGAGGCCTCTACCTTGTCCTCGTCAGCCTTCTCGGGCTCGGATTCGGCCTTCTCCTGCGCCACACCACCGGGACGATTGCCCTGTATGTGGTGATCCTGCTCATCGTGCCACTTCTTGCCCAGCTCCTCCCCCAAGGGATCAGCACCCATATCGTGCCGTACCTTCCGTCGAACCTCGGCCTCGCCATGACGACGGTTGGCTCGCGCAGCACTGACTTCGCTGGGCAACTCCTTTCGACCTGGGCTGCCACCCTCACGCTGGTGCTC
>JBAXAR010000099.1:0-7235 GCA_037142475.1 Actinomycetes bacterium | reverse complement strand
CAGCCGCTGCCCTCCGAGTGGTTTCGTCACTCTCCCGAGACCGCCACTTGGCGGGCTGCCGATCCTCTCGAGCCACCTTGCGTTCGCTCAGAACGCGTCCACGCCATTCCCGGAACCGTGAATCGACTTGCGAGGTGTGCCTGCGCTGGATCGCTTGAGGCGATGCAGCGCTGGCCGCATTCCAGACCTTGATGAATCGTCCGACCGCCGTGACGGTGGTGAGGACAAGCAGGATCCACAAGATCGGGACCAAGAGGGGTGCGAGAAGAAAGCCAAGTCCGAGCAGGATCATCCTCTCCGCCCTCTCCATGAGGCCGCCGCGGGCTTCGAGACCGAGGGACTCTGCCTTTGCCCGTTGGTAGGAAACCAACGAGGTGATTCCCAGGATGGCAAAGGGGAGCAGCGCCAAGTGGCCCTTGCCCTCCGAAATCAGATACCAGGCCACGCCCCCCATGAGCACGGCGTCGGCAATTCGGTCGGTGACAGAGTCGAAGAAAGCCCCCCGAATCGACGTGGTACCCGCTGCCTTTGCCACGGGGCCATCGAACAGGTCGTGCATCCCAGTCAGGGTCAGCAGGAACACCGCCACCAGCAGGTGTCCGGTTGCTACGGCGAATGCCGCCAAAGAAGCGGAAAAGAGCCCTGTTGCGGTCAGGACGTCGGCGGTGATGCCATGGCCCTGAAGCCAGACCCCGATGGGTCCGGTCCTCGCATCAACTGCGCCTCGCCAACGGCCATCGAACATTGGACCCCTCCTGCAGTCGGCAGAGACCGACCGATGGGCACACTCAGGCGTCGAACCAACATTCCCAGATTGAAAACTCGGATCGACGAGCTACTCGTTGAGTTGCAGGATATCACCGGGGGGCCTGCAAATACCGAACGCTCGTTCTTCAGAGCGGGATGGGCCATGCGGCGGTGACTCGATCCCATGTTGATTCAAGGGACTCCGAAAGGACCCGAGAGCCCCCAATTGACGTCATGAAGTTGGTGTCTCCACCCCAGCGCGGCAAAACGTGCAAGTGGAGGTGGGCCGGAATGCCGGCACCAGCGGCTTCTCCAAGATTTGCGCCAAGGTTCATACCCTGGGGTCGATAGGTGGTCTCAAGAGCAGAGACAGCCATCTTGGCGACATCCCACAACTCGGTCGACTCTGCGGCGGTGAGCGCCAGCAAATTTGGCTCGTGGCGCTTCGGCAGGATGAGGAGGTGCCCGCTGCCGTAGGGGTACGCATTCAGAATGCACGCCACGTGACGTCCGGCGTAGACAATTCCGCTCTCGGGGCTGGCACCGTCGTCGAGAAGAGCGCAAAACACGCACCCATTGGGCATTGCTGATCGATCAGGGGCCGAAGTGCCTGAGACGTAGGCTGACCGCCAGGTCGCCCACATCCGGTCCAACGTCATGGCTCGATCCGCTCCGGGGAACGCCGCTGATCAATTTCAGTCGTCACGTCTGCGCAGAAGGCCCCGAGAGAAACGTCACGCTCAGGGTCATTTGACCCGCGGCGGTTGACCCCCACCGTCCGGTTGGCCACATCTGTTTCACCGACGGCGAGAATGTAGGGGAGCTTCTCCAGCTTGGCCCGACGGATCCGGGCACCTAGCGGCTCGGTGGCCGAGTCGACGCTGCATCGCACTCCTTGGGCCTTCAAGGCCACCATGACCTCGTGGGCATAGTCCTCATGGTCGTCCCGAACTGGAAGGATCCTGACCTGCTCAGGGCTCAACCACGTCGGAAGGGCTCCCGCATAGTGCTCAATCAAGATGCCCATGAACCGTTCTACTGAGCCAAAGAGCGCTCGGTGAATCATGATCGGCCGGTGGCGAGCATTGTCGGGGCCGACATAATCGATTCCGAATCGCTGGGGTAGTTGAAAGTCCAACTGGATCGTCGACATCTGGTGAGTCCGACCGATGGCATCCTTGGCCTGAACGGAGATCTTCGGGCCGTAAAACGCGCCCCCTCCCTCGTCAAGAACAAGGGTCAGCCCGGCTGCTTCTGCAACCGTGCGCAGGGTTGCCTCAGCGGTTTCCCACTCGGTATCCGAGCCCACGGCTTTCCCTTCGGGTCGCGTGGACAACTCAAGGTAGAAGTCGTGAAGACCGAACTCCCGAAGGAGGTCCAGCACAAAATCGAGGAGTGAGGTGAGCTCGGCCTCCATCTGATCAGGGGTGCAGAAAATGTGGGCGTCATCCTGGGTCATCCCACGGACACGGGTGAGGCCGTGCACGACGCCAGACTTCTCGTATCGGTAGACCGTGCCGAACTCAAAGAGTCGAACCGGCAACTCCCGATATGAACGCTGCCGAGACCGGAAGATCAGAATGTGAAACGGGCAATTCATGGGCTTCAGGTAGTACTGCTGACCCCCATCGAGCTCCATCGGCGGGTACATCCCGTCGGCGAACCACTGCAGGTGTCCCGAAGTTTCGAAGAGTTCCGCCTTGGTGACATGAGGGGTGTAGACAAATTCGTAGCCAGCCTCAACGTGACGCTGGCGCGAGTAGTCCTCCATGACTCGCCGGATCGTTCCACCCTTTGGGTGGAACACTGCAAGGCCACTGCCGAGCTCCTCGGGGAAGCTGAACAGGTCGAGCTGTACGCCGAGCTTTCGGTGGTCCCGACGTTCGGCCTCTTCGAGGCGGAAGAGGTGCTCAGCAAGGGCTTCTTTCGACTCCCAGGCCGTGCCGTAAATCCTTTGGAGCTGCGGTCGTTTCTCGTCCCCTCTCCAATACGCCCCGGCCACGCGCATGAGTTTGAAGTGCCCAAGGCGGCTCGTTGACGGAACATGAGGTCCCCGGCACAGATCGGTGAACTCATCTGAGTTGCGATAGGCCGACACAATGGTGGCATCCCCGGCCGCATCGACCTCGTCTGCCCCAGCGGCCACGGCGTCGATGATTTCAACTTTGAAGGGCTGATCGGCAAACATCGCCCGGCCTGCTTCGATGCCGTGTTCGGAGCGCTCGAAAGGCTGGTCCTCTCGAACGATCTCCCTCATCGTCGACTCGATAGCCGCCAAGTCTTCATCGCTGAATCGGGCGTCCCCAGGAAGTTCAAAGTCGTAATAGAACCCATCCTCGATCACCGGTCCGATGGCGAAGTGCGCTCCAGGCCAGCGCCGCAGGACGGCCTGCGCAAGGACATGTGCAGTCGAGTGCCGAAGCACTTCGCGCCCGGCTGACGATTGTGCGGTCAGGATTTCGACAAGCGCACCATCGGGAAGCACCACGGACAGGTCCGACTCGGCGCCATTGATTTTGACCGCAAGGGCGTCCTTGGCCAAACGCCGGCCGATGGAGGCGGCGAGATCAGCTCCTGTTGAACCGTCAGGCAGCGAGCGCGTCGAACCGTCGGGCAGGCGCAGCATCACGTCGTTCGACATCAAGTTCCTCTTCTCACATGTGGGTGTTGAAGCGACCGGAGTCCCGACGAAGACCGCAGGACTTGGTTCTCACAGGCTAACGCCGAGAAGTGCGGCACCATCGACCACCGATCGACCTTGTTCTGACGCCTTATCGAGAGCCACGAGGGCGGCGGGGGTATCGAGATCGTCGTCGAGGCATCGACGGACCTCGTTCAACGCCAGTGAGCCATCGTCGTTTGCGACTGATGAGCGCCAGCGGCTCAGCCGAACCACTGCGTTCTCAAGATCCTCGTGATGCCACTCCCAGTCGTAGCGGTAGTGATGCGACAGCATCGCCAGCCTGATCGCATCGGACTCGGCCTCCTTGAGCAACTCCTCGACAAACACCAAATTCCCTAGGGACTTCGACATCTTTGTGCCGTCGAGACCAACGAGGCCGACGTGAAGCCAGTGCCGGACGAACGGTGCTCCGGTCACTGTTTCGCTCTGCGCCGCCTCGCATTCGTGATGAGGGAACACGAGGTCCCGTCCCCCACCATGGACATCAAGGGTCGCCCCGAGCTCTCGGAGCGCCAACGCGGAGCACTCGATATGCCATCCAGGGCGACCGGCACCCCATCGAGATTCCCACGAGGGCTCATCGGGAAGCGATGGCTGCCAAAGGACAAAGTCGAGTGGATCTTTCTTGAAGGGATCGTCGGGGTTGCCGCCGTGCTCGGCAGCAAGTCTCAACATCTCGTCACGGGACAGATGACTGACTTCTCCGAACGAGGCAAACGAAGCCGTATCGAAATACACCGCGCCACCAGCTTGATAGGCAGCGCCACGATCGAACGTCTCACCAATCAGCGACAGGATCTCTGCGATTGCCGATGTCGCTCGTGGCTCTGCGTAGGCCGGAAGGAGACCGAGGGCCTCCATCTGCCAGTCAAAGCTCGCCATCTGTTCGGCTGCTAGGTCGAGATAATGAACCCCGAGCTCACGCGCCTTACGGAGGATGTCGTCATCGACGTCGGTGACATTGCGCACGCAACGAGTCTCGTGTCCAAGGTCCCTGAGTCGTCGCTGAAGGATGTCGAACGTCAGGTACACCGCTGCATGCCCAAGATGGGCGGCGTCGTATGGGGTGATCCCGCAGCTGTAGAGCGAGACGACCGGACCCACTTCCATTGGGAAGACCCCGTTGCGGGCCGTGTCATAGAGGTTCACCGCCATCGAGCGGGGCGCTCCCTAAAGGCCGGCAATGCGCACGGTTGAGTGAGCGCGATGCCGAATATTCAGTGTGATGCACACGGCGGTGAACGCCTCGATCGGTGAAGCCTGTGCCAAGCTGCCGGCGTCGATCCCCCTGAGCCCCGTGATCGAATCGATCAATTCGATGGTGAGCGCTCGTGCTGGATCGGAATCCCCGCACACAAGAACGTCAGCCTCCAAGCCTGAGGAGAGGTCCTCCATTTGCTTGGCCGGAAGGTGATGAAACGATGCTGCGACAGAAGAGCCCGGGAGAGCCGCTGAAATCTGAGCCGCCATCGAACCGCGAGGCGGGTAGAGCGGGAGCATTTCTCGGCCCTCCTTCGTCAGGGCGTTCACCATCGAAACCACCACACGTCCCGAGAGGGCCTCAGCGAGAGGCTTGACGGTTGCGACCGCCCCATCCCAGGGGGTGGCAATCACCACGAGATCCTGTTGTGCCGCGTCGTCGTTGGTCCCACCAGTAATCGATCCCTGGGAACCCTCCGCCTGTCCCGACAGTCCCTCGGCTACTTCCTGGGCTCGCCCTGCATCCCGGGATCCGATGATGACCTCGTGGCCAGCGGCCGCCGACCGAACCGCCAGACCTCGTCCAGCGGGACCCGTGCCTCCAATGATTCCAATGCGCATGGTCCCAGTGTTTCACAGCGGTGCAATGTGGCCGTGCGCTGTAGCGTGCAGGCGTGGGACTTCTCGAAGGAAAAACCTTGCTCGTCACCGGCATCCTCACCGATGCATCGCTGGCATTCGCCATTGCAGAGCGATCACAACTCGAGGGAGCCACCGTGATCGCAACCGGTTTCGGAAGGGGTCTTTCTCTGACTCGCCGAGTCCTCCGGAAGTTGCCGTCGCCGGTACAACTCGTCGAACTGGACGTTGCCGATGAAGCGCAGCTTCACGCAGCGGCGGCGTCTGTCTCGGAAATAACCGATTCTCTTGATGGACTTGTCCATGCCATCGGATTTGCTCCTGCCGATTGTCTTGGAAGTGGCATGTTGACTGCGTCGGCGCAAGACGCCGCAACGGCCTTCACCATCTCGTCGTACTCGCTTGCAGCCCTGTGCAGGACCTTTCTGCCTCATCTCAAGGCTGCCGGCTCCGCATCTGTGGTCGGCCTTGATTTCGATGCATCGAGGGCTTGGCCCCTCTACGACTGGATGGGAGTTGCCAAGGCCTCCCTCGAATCGCTTTCGAGGTACTTGGCACGCGATCTGGGTCCAGACGGCATTCGGGTCAATCTGATCGCCGCAGGCCCCATCCGGACCATGGCTGCTCGATCGATCCCAGGCTTCGATCAGTTCGAGGACCTCTGGGCAGCAGGGGCTCCCCTTGGATGGGACGTCACTGACGCTGCACCGGTGGCCTCTGCGACGGTAGCGCTCTTGAGCGATCTGTTCCCTGCGACCACCGGAGAGATTCTCCATGTCGACGGTGGCGTCCACGCGCTTGGGGCGATTACCGGAGGGGCGAGCGACTGAGACGGATACTGATCGTCGAAAAACCTTCCGAGATGACGGCGATCTGGCGCACGGCCGGTTTAGTATCTGATCGATCTACGAGCGGTGCGGGGTGGGGTGGCTGTGACAACGATCGACGAAGGTTTTCCCCAGGTACCCCAAATCGCGGGCGATGACATGATCGCAGAGCCTCCGAGCGCTGCTCGGCAGTGCCTCGACGAGGCGCTTTCCTCCATGCCACCCACACCGACCACCCCTCCTTGGGACTCCGTGCGATGGACTGGATGGCTGATCGCGAGCGATCTCATCGTGGCCGAATTGAGCGTGATCGTCGGCCTTCTGATGCTGTCGTTGGTGACGTTCACCCATCTCAATGATCTCTCGCACATCGGGATCAACGTCACCCGCTCGATCCTGTTTCCTTTGGCAGTCGTATTGGGTATGGGGGTATCGGGCACCTACCGTTCCTCACAGCGGATTCCCAACGAGAGCTCATTCACGATGTTCAAGGACTACCTCCTCGGGATCAGCCTGGGCGGCGTCAGCACGTTGGCTGCGGCCTCAGTGTTTCACCATGCGTTCAAAGTCTCCCCCATCACTGGCGTCCAGCAGCTCTCGGAAGTTCTTGTTGCTTTTGCCCTCATTCCGTTAGGACGGATGTTCATTCGCAGGTTCGCCTTGACGAAACACCCCGCCAGGGTGCTGATCGTCGACTCCGGGCTCCGCCAGCAGCGGATTGCCACCCACGTTGCCCTCCAGCACGGCTTCGAGCTGGTCGGCTGGGTCGTGGCGAGAGATCCAGTCCCTGATGGCGCTCTCGGCACCCTCGAAGAGCTGCCGTGGCTTGTCGAACACCTCCGCATCGATCGGGTCATCGTCGGATCCACCGAGCGGATCGGGGCCGAGACCCTCGAGATCTACCGCCAGATCCTACCCGTTGCCAATATTTCGATCGTCCCGAGAAGTTTCGAGCTCATCTCGTGGCGGTCGAAATTGACCGATCTTTCTGGCCTGCCACTGCTCGAGGTCGCTCCCCCGACAATGACCCGCTGGGACCGCGTCGCCAAGCGGGCCGTCGACATCGTCGTTGCGACAGTGGCGATAACGGTGACACTCCCGATCTGGCTCATCGTCGCCATCGGCGTCAAGACCACGTC
>JBAXAR010000098.1:0-7287 GCA_037142475.1 Actinomycetes bacterium | reverse complement strand
CCATTGGACCGGGGCCTTCTTGACTGCTTCGTATCCGTGAGCTTCTTGGCTCAAGCTTCGGTTGGTGCACTCTCGTCTGCGACCACGGTCTCTTCGGCCGCTACGGCAATCTCGTCAACCGCTACCGGCTCCTCGGCCACTGCGCCATCGTCGGTGCCAGCGGTCTGCGCAGTTGCCTCCTGGGCAAAGTCCGCCCACGCAGCCTGTGCTTCGGTTTCAGGGGTGAATTCTGCCTCTGAGTACTCGAATCCGATGTAGTTGCCCTCGGCGTCGTAGGCGTGCTCTCCGAAGGCCTCACGGTACTCCTCGGAGACTTCGCCACCGTCAGCTGCCTGCTTGATGGACAAGCTGATTCGGCGACGCTGAAGGTCAATCTCGATGATCTTGACCCACAGTTCTTCACCGGGTGTGACGACCTGCTCGGGGAGGTCGACGTGGTGCGACGCCATCTCCGAGATGTGCACGAGTCCTTCGATGCCGTCTCCAACCTGGACGAAGGCTCCGAATGGCACCAGCTTCGTGATCCGCCCGTAGACGAGCTGACCTTCCTGGTGGCTGTCGGCAAATTCTTGCCACGGGTCGGACTGGGTGTTCTTGAGCGAGAGGCTGATCCTCTCCTTGTCGAGGTCCACATCGAGGACCTCGACTTCGACCTCGTCTCCCACGGTGACAACCGACGAGGGGTGGTCGACGTGCTTCCAGCTGAGTTCTGAGACGTGGATAAGTCCGTCCATGCCACCAAGGTCCACGAAGGCACCGAAGTTGACGACAGAGGAGACCACACCACGACGACGCTCTCCGGGCTTGAGATTGTTGAGGAAGTCGCCTCGCTGCTCCTTCTGAGCCTCTTCGAGCCACGCCCGACGCGAGAGGACCACGTTGTTGCGGTTCCGGTCGAGTTCAATGATCTTGGCCTCGATGACCCGCCCGACGTAGGGCTGCAATTCGCGGACTCGGCGGAGTTCGACGAGCGACGCTGGCAAGAAGCCCCGGAGGCCGATGTCGACGATAAGGCCGCCCTTGACAACCTCGATGACGGGACCTTGGACGATGCCCTCGGCATCCTTAATCTTCTCGATGTCGGTCCACGCACGCTCGTACTGGGCGCGCTTCTTCGAGAGGATCAGTCGACCCTCCTTGTCTTCCTTCTGGAGGACAAGGGCCTCGACCGCCTCTCCGAGGGAGACGATCTCTTCGGGGTCGACGTCATTTCGAATCGACAGTTCGCGAACCGGGATTACTCCTTCTGACTTGTAGCCAATGTCGACAAGGACTTCATCGCGGTCAATCTTGACGACGGTCCCCTTGACGAGGTCTCCGTCTTCGAATTCGACGATCGAGGTGACCATCGCGCTCTCGAGCTCTGGGGCTCCGAGGTCGTCTTCGACGATCTGACGCGGGACGTAGTTGCCCTCTGCGTCGAATGTCCCCATCGCCTCTTGGGAAAGGACGGCGTGGATTTCAGACATGGGTACTCACTTTCGGGGGTGATCACGCTGGGATCGCTCGACGATAAGGATCCGGCCGCCAGCGCAGGCCGGATTCCCACGATACCACCGCAGAGATGGGTGTTAGCCCTTTGCTCCCGCCCACGAGGTACCCCAGCCGAGCGACACCTTGAGGGGAACACGAAGACTGGCCGCCCCGGTTAGTTCCTCGAGGACAGCGGCTTCGACCGAAGAACGTTCCGCTGCTGGCGCTTCGACGATCACTTCGTCGTGCACCTGGAGAACGATGCGAGCGGCGAGACCTTCTTGCTCGAGTCTCCGATCGAGGCGGATGAGGGCGATCTTGAAGATATCGGCAGCCAATCCTTGGATTCCAGCGTTCATGGCTTGTCGCTCGGCCGCGTTGCGCACCGCCCACTGAGGGGACTTCAATTCAGGCAGCGGACGGATGCGCCCAAGTTCGGTGCGTGTGAAGCCTTGAGCTGTGGCTTCAGCAACCACACTGTCCATGTACCCCTTGACGCCTGGAAACGCAGCGAAGAAACGTTCCATGATTTCTTTTGCTTCGGCTACATCCCCGCCGAGACGCTGTGAGAGCCCGTAGGCCTCCATCCCGTAGGCCAAGCCGTAGGACACCATTTTCGCCCGCTCTCGCTGCTCATGGCTGACCTTTTCAGGGTCGATTCCGTAGACACCTGCCGCCGTGGTCCGATGAATATCTTGTCCGCTCTGGAACGCGTCAAGCAGGCCGTGGTCTTGGGACAGATGGGCGATAATTCTCAGTTCGACCTGGTCGTAGTCAGCGACAAGGAGCTCCCACCCGTCGGCGGGGACGAACGCCGCTCTGAATCGGCGACCCTCCGCCGAGCGGACCGGGATGTTGTGGAGGTTCGGCTGTTCAGAGCTCAACCGGCCTGTTCGCGCCACCGTTTGGCGGAACGTGGCATGGATCCGACCGTCGGCTGCGATCTCATTGAGGAGACTGTCACCATAGGTGGATCGGAGTTTCTCGAGCTCCCGGTAATCCAGGAGCGCCCGAACGATCGGGTGATCATCGATCATCGATTCCAAGGTTGCGGCATCGGTCGAGAACCCAGTTTTGGTCTTCTTGCGCGGAGTCAGCCCGAGCTCCTCGAACAGCACGGTCCGCAATTGCGGGGTTGAGTTGACGTTGAAGGGGTGCCCGGCGAACTCATGAAGCGAGGCCTCGAGTTCTCTGATCCGTGATCGAAGGTCCGTGGAGATTTCGGTGAGAACCGATCGGTCGACGGCGATTCCCCGGTGCTCCATGCGAGCGAGCACCTTCACGAGTGGCAGCTCGACATCCCGATAGAGCGAGGTGAGACCTTTCGCCTCGAGCTCCGGTTCTAAGACGGCGAGGAGGGCGTCGACAGTGACGACCTCAGCCGCCACTCGGTCGTCGTGAGCTGCCTCCCCAAGGGCGAGCTGACCAGTTGGGCCCGCTTCCACCATGGCAAAAGATGCCGGAAGGTGGCGGTCGACGAGCGAATCGATCGAATACGAACTGGCAGCGGAATCGAGGAGGTACCCGGCGATGGCGGCGTCTCCATCGGGCTCCGGTTGGGCGTGACCTCGATCGAGGCCGGCTCTCACAATGGCCTTTGAGTCGTGAGAGCGGACTGGGAATACCGAACCCAGAATCGTGTCGGCGGTTCCGCTCTCGAGAAGGGCGGTCCCGACGGTGAGAGAGCCGGGGAGAGCGAAGCCGATTCGGGAATTGGACGCGCCCAAGGCCACTGTGTGGACGGCATTCGCTGCACGGCTGGCGAGATCATCGAGACCAGGTTGATCCGACTCGGTCACCTCAATGGGCACAGGACTCGAAGCGACCGACGACGATTCGGATGTCTCGTCGCCTTGGCTCGGAGCTGCCGAAGGGTTTCCAGCAGTCCCTGTCCCGAGGGCTCCGGCGTCAAGGAGGTCGGTTGTCCTCCTCCAGATCGAACGCATCTCGAAATTTTCGAAGATCGCAGCTGCATTGGCTCGATCCCAACCGCCCATTTCGATATCTGCGGGATCAACCTTGAGAGCGATGTCTCGGTGCAGCGTCATGACTCGTTCGTTGTGGCGGGCGAGCTCCTCGTTGGCAGCGAGGTTCTCGCGCAACTTCGGGGTCAGCTCATCGAGGTGGGAAAAAATTCCGTCGAGATCACCGTAGGTATTCAGGAGCTTCGATGCAGTCTTCTCGCCGACCCCGGGGACGCCGGGAAGGTTGTCCGACTTGTCTCCCCGGAGCGCCGCCAGCATTGGATATCGCTGCGGATCGAGCCCCGTTCGCTCCTGTATGCCTGCCTCGTCGTAAAGGACGTAGTCGCTGACCCCCTTCCGGTTGTAGAGAACCCGAATGAAGGGATCCTCAACAAGCTGAAAGCAGTCGCGGTCTCCGGTCACGACGACGACATGACGGTGTTCCTCACGCGAGCGTGTGGCGAGGGTCGCCAGCACATCATCGGCCTCGAAACCGGGCAGGCTCACGATCGGAATTCCCAGCGACTCCACGATCTCCTTGATCATGTCGAACTGGGGAAGGAGGTCTTCGGGGGTCTCGGCTCGCCCTCCCTTGTAATCCTCGACCATTTCGTCTCGAAACGTCCCTCCAGGGAGGTCGAACGCTACAGCCAGTGCCTTTGGCCGATGTTCCTTGATGATGCTGAGGAGCATCGACGTGAAGCCATGGACCGCGTTGGTCACCACGCCTTCAGCTGTAGCCAAGGTGGTGGGAAGGGCGAAGTAGGCCCGGAATGCAAGCGACATCCCGTCAAGGACAAACAATTGCCCTCTGTCGAGATCCTTCTCGCTCATCAATCGGGCGCCAAGGTCCCTTGTACGACCGAAGCCGCCACATCGCGCATGCGCGATCGTGTCTGCATCGCCGTTCGCTGAATGAACTGAAAGGCCTCATCCTCGGACATCGATGAAGTAGCAATCAGGACCGCTTTGGCCTCGTCGACGAGCCTGCGGGTCTCAAGCTTGTCCTCTGCGACTCGCTCGGGATGTTCCCCAGCAACCTCGGCGGCGATGGCGCGCTCTTCACGAGCTCGCTCAAGGACCCCCTCGATAGCGGGAATCAATTCTGCACGACGGAAGGGCTTGACCAGGTAGGCAGCAACACCGGCATCTCGGGCTTCCTGGATCAGGTTCCGCTGGCTGAATGCGGTCAGCAGGAGGACGGCGGTTTCGCTTGTGGCGGTGATCTGCGATGCAGCCGCAATGCCGTCCATGCCGGGCATCTTGATGTCCAGAATGACCAGATCTGGCTTGTGGGACTCGACGAGTGACACCGCTTCGTCTCCACGCCCGGTCTCAGCGATGACGCTGAATCCAGCGTCTTCAAGAATCTCTTTGAGGTCGAGCCGGATGATGGCTTCGTCGTCAGCGATGATCACTCTGATGTTTCGTACCGTGGTCACGATGCGACCTCCACTGAAAGTTGCTCGAGGAGCCCATCTCGTGCGCCCTCGAGTTTGACGAGGGTTTCCGCAGCCGTCGTCCGAGCGCGGTGGGCGATTTCAGCATGCCGTGACGCCTCGGCGTGCTCGCGAGCCGCCAAGGGGGTCTCGCTGACAATCGCCCTCACTCGGTGTTCCTCAGCGTCCTCATCGAAGGCCTCGATCTGCTCGTCGAGAATTCCGATCTCGAGGCGGAGCGCGACGATCCGGCTCTGTACATCTTGAATCTTGCGTCTGAGAGCTGCCTGTCGCACGGCGTCATTCTACGTCCCAGCGGCTGGCATGCTCCCCAGGCGGCCCTCACAGCGCCGTTGAGGCTTCGAGCGTCAACGCGGACCGATCTGGCCATGGTCCAATGCCCGGCTCTCGGTGGAGGCTTTGGAGTGAGTCTGATGGTGGTCTCAGCGAGCATGGATCGCTCTCAAGGTAGGTAGCTGGGGCTGCGACATCGGAGATCAAGGTTGCCCCTGGGTGGCCGGCGAGGGCACCGAGGGCTGCCCTCCCGAGGCCAGTTTCGAACATGCCCCCCATGAAGACGCCCATGTTGGCTTCCCGGGCCATCTCGAGGATCCCGAGGGTTGCCCGTACTCCCCCGAGCCGGCCTGGTTTCAAACACAAGACGCCGCACGCTCCGTAGCGGATTGCGTCTCTCGCTGATCGCTGGCTCGTGATGGTCTCGTCGAGACAGATCGGTGTCTCCAAAAGGTCCCCAAGCGCCGCCGTGGCGGTCAGATCGGACGTCGAAAGGGGCTGCTCGATACACGCGAGGTCGAATGCATCCAAGGACAGAAGCTCACCAAGGTCATCCGGACTCATCGAGAACGATCCGTTCGCGTCCGCTTGAACGGCGAGACCTTGAGCGGCTGCGAGCACCGCTCGGACTTGGTCTCGTGCTCGACCAGGGGCGATTTTTGTCCTGATGCGAGACGCTCCCCCGATCCGCAGGGCATCGACAGCTGCTTCGAGCAGGCCGATACCTGAGTCCCCTGCTAGACCGACGAGGCCGCCAAAGGGCACAGATGCCGCTGTGTTTCCTATCCACGACGCCATGCTCCGTCCGTTGAGTCTGAGCTCTGCGTCGAGTAATGCCATCTCTACTGCGGCCCCAGCGACCCGATCGACTGGGCTCGAGCCCGCCAGGTTGGCGATGACGTGGCTCTCGGGACACCACCCCTCACGAGCGTGTGCGGCTTCGCTGATTCGATCGAGCCAGTACTGCTCAAGGGCTCTCCGAACGTCGCCGGTAGACGGATCAGTTCTGACGGGAACGTCGAGAGACGCCGCCTCTCCCCAGCCTTCGGTGGCATCGGTGATGACCCGTACGTACACGACGACCTTTTCGAAGTGCCGTCCGTGTGCAGCATCGACAGCCTCGAGGAGCCGCACTGAGGTGGTCCAAATCTCAATCGACCGCAGTTGTCCCGCGGTGCCGAGTCCTACCGGTAGCATGGCGTCGCGGCCCGGATGGCGGAATCGGCAGACGCGGGGGCCTCAAAAGCCCCTGTCCGTGAGGGCGTGCGGGTTCGAGTCCCGCTCCGGGCACCCCGCATCATCTCTGAGTACCACCGATTCTTCGTTGGGCAAGTACCGGCATGGAGGACCTGACGGCGGCGATCGCAACTCGATCAAGTTCACCTGTGATCGTTGTCATTCCATTCGGCAAAGCCTCTGCGATGGTGGAACCGTCGGGGGCGATGATGGTCGATCCTCCGCAATAGCGCGGGCCGGGCTGCCCAGCAGCGATGACATAGGCCGTGGATTCGATAGCTCGGGCCTGGAGAAGGGTTCGCCACTGTTCAGACTTTCGAGGCCCAGGCACCCAGGCGGCTCCGAGGACGATGACGTCGGCGCCACGGTCGATGAGGGCGCGAGCCATCTCCGGGAAGCGAAGGTCAAAGCAAGTCATGACGCCAACAGAGAAGCCATGGGCTTCGAAGACGATGAGATTGTCTTCTCCGACAGTGCCGGCGGTGATTCCTTCGGACTCGACGAACCCAAGAGCGTCATAAAGATGGATCTTTCTGTAGGTGCCGACGACACCGCTGGGTCCTGCGATCACCGTGGTGTTGAAGGGTGTTGTCCCCACCTCGGCCGTCTCAAACATTCCGGCAACGATATGGAGTGCGTGCCGTGCTGCCCGGTCGACGAGCATCGTCACGAATGGACCCTCAAGGTCCTCAGAGTCCTCAGCCAGAGTCGCTCCGATGACCCCGAACGCCCGTTGGGACGCTTCCGGCAGGATGATCAGGGTCGCTCCTGCTTCGGCCGCCGCATCAATGGCCTTCGTGAGGAGCACTCTGTTGCGAGTCGGGTTCGGGGTCGACTCAAACTGGATGGCGGCGACCTTCATGATCTCAACGCTAGTGCTG
>JBAXAR010000097.1:0-7320 GCA_037142475.1 Actinomycetes bacterium | reverse complement strand
GCGGGACACCGATCGCGAGGCCGGCAGCGAGCCAAATCTTCGACACCGCTCTGGTCTTGGTGATCGCCGGACGAATGCGAGGCGGCGGGGGGCCATCGATGGCAAAGGCGAAGACGGTGTTGCACCAGAAAGCGGCCACCGTCAGGGCCACGGACCCCACGTAGAGCGCCAGCATCTTGATGAGCCCGATCGTCTGGAAACCTTCGTCCCCGAAGACGTGCCAGCGCAGATCCCACAGCGGAAGCCACACCGACGCAGAGGGGATCAGTTGGATAAGCGACAGCCGCCAGTTGGCGATAAGGAGTCTGGCGCCGCGCACCAAGAGCACCACGATCCCGGCAGCCCATGAGAGTGGGGCGAGGAACCACTTCAGGCTCCCAAGGGCGCGAGTGCACTCCTCAATGCGTTCACCATCGGCAGAACCGACCGCCTCGATCAGGTCAAGGATCGCCTGACGGGCGGGCACGACTGGGCCGTCGGCGAGTTCAGCTCCAGCCATTGGCTCCCCTCCCTTGGCGCGACCCACGATGGCGTCACCCTAGCGACCAAGCCAACGGTCATCGGTGTCGGTCCGCTGAGGGTGCCGCATGGAATGCGTCTTGCTCGGCCAACATGGGCACGATGAGCGACCAGACACGACGCCGACAGGTCGCGTGTGTGGTGGCTGTCCTTGTGGCAGGCATCGCCACGGCGTCGGTTGTCATGGCTGGTCGCTCCGGCGAGACCGCCCGTCCGCATCGTTCCACCGTCACCAACCCGTCGGTCACCCGTGCCACAGGGGTCACCACGTCGCCGTTGGCCACCATGACCAGCACCATGAGCATCGTCGATCCTTCGCGGCATCTGTCCTCGGGGGGCACCGTGATCAGCGATGTTCGCTCACTCCCCACCTCAATCACCCGACCTGTCGGGCCGGGTCGCTTCCCCCTAGTGGTCTTCGTGCACGGCTATGGCGTCGGGCCCGGTACCTACGCACGATTCATCGAGATGCTGGCATCGAATGGTTTCGTCGTGGCCGCTCCGTCGTTCCCCTTTGAGGACCCACGTCGAGGCAACGGTCTCGATCGTGGCGACCTCCCACAGGAGGCCGTGGACGTGTCGTTTGTCATTTCCTCGATCAGCCACAGTCCTCTCGCTCGCCACCTGCTCCCACATTCCATCGCAGTGGTCGGCCACTCCGACGGAGCAGACGTCGCGCTCTCGAGCGGCTACGGCCAAGCAGCCATCGACCGACGTATCGGGGCCGTTGTCTCGATTGCCCCGGATCCGATGGTCGAGGCGGTGGTCGACGGTGGCCCGCCACTCCTGCTCATCCATGGCAGCGCGGACCAAGTGGTCGACCCGGCAAGCTCCTCCCAGGTCTTCTCCGTGATCCGTTCGCCGCGCTGGTCGTTGACGCTCGAGGGCGCTGATCACGCCTCCGCCATCATTGGTTCCGCCCCCCAGAGCGCCCCTCTTGACGAGGCCACGGTGGCGTTTCTCAAATCGGCGCTGGGAACCCACGACACCTCCACACTGGCCGATGTCTTCTCCAGGCTCGACCACGTGCAGACCGACGTGGCCGCCGGCCCCTGAGAACCCATCGCCTCGGGCGGCGCAAACTACGCAGCGGTGCCTCCTGAGGCTTCAGGTCCCTTCAGTGATTGTTCGTGCAACCCTGACGATTCGCTCGCCTAGTCGGCGGTCGTCTCCTCGGCGAGGGCTTTGGCCACCTTCTCTGGTGCGAGGCCGGCCTGCTTGAGGATTCGGCGAACGTCAGAGATGTTCCTGTCAGAAAGGTCTCGGCCGATAGGCCCGGCGACGTAGCCCACTTCCCCGTCGACAGTGATCTCGTAGGAGCCATGGGTAGTTTCTCGGCCGTCCCCGATCGCCTCCAAGAGCGACAGGACGTCATGCCACTGGATGTTGTGACTCGTCGGGTGGCGGAAAAGCCGATCGGCCGTCAGCCGATTGTGGTGGTCGAGCTTCGTGTGCACTGGCAACGTGACCTCCTCATCTCGCGAGGGCCAGATACCCCCGGCACTTCGACCGTACGCCTTCGAAGGCGCTCGCGCACCGCGCCCCCACAACAGATCGGTATCGTCGGGCCATGCCTCGAACTCGCACGGTCGTCGTCACTGGATCCGCCAGCGGAATGGGTGCGGCCACCAGAGCCCGCCTCGAGGCCGCTGGCGCTGAGGTCATCGGTGTCGACCTGCGCGATGCCGAGGTGTGTGCCGATCTCGGCACCCCCGCTGGCCGCAGCGACGCCGTGGCGGCAATCGGGCGGCTGGCGGGAACGAGCCTCGATGGTCTCGTGACGTGGGCGGGTCTCGGGGGATTGCCTGGCCGGCCGGGCAGCCTTCTGGCGTCGGTGAACTACTTCGGGACCGTGGCACTCCTCGAGGGCCTTCGGCCACTCCTCGCCGGCGGTGATCACCCCGCCGCAGTAGCGATCGCCTCGAACTCAATGACGTGCCAGCCAGGGGTTCCGATGGACGTGGTCGAGGCATTGCTCGCCGGCGACGAGGACAGCGCCCGAGAGTCGGCCGATCGAGCCGGATCGGTCATGACCTATCCAGCCTCGAAGTTGGCGATCACTCGTTGGGTTCGCCGGCGTGCGCCTGGGCCTGACTGGGCCGGTGCCGGCATCACGCTCAACGTCCTCGCCCCTGGTGCTGTCGAGACGCCTCTGCTTCAGGCCACCAAGGATGACCCGACTCTCGGGCCGCTCCTCGAGGCGTTCCCAGTGCCCGTCGGGCGCAATGGTCAGCCCGACGAGTTGGCTGCAGCCGTGGCGTTCCTCCTCGGGAGCGAGGCCCGCTTCCTGTGTGGCTCAGTCCTCGTCGTCGACGGTGGCACCGAGGCCAGCCTTCGGCCTGACGAGCTTCCGGCCCCGTGGATCATCTGACAAGGTAGCCAACGCAATCGGCGTTCCCAATCCCAGGGGGACCCAAGAGCACAAGGAGCACCATGGAATTCGATGCGACAGCGATGGCCGACAGAGGCGAGGTGACGCTCCGGCGTGTCTACGATGCCAGTCCCGAGGAGTTGTTCTCGGCCATGACCGATGCGGCGGCACTCGAGAGATTCTGGGGTCCGGTGGGGATGACCTGTCCCAGTGAACGGACCATCGTCGAGCGTCGAGTGGGTGGAACCTTTTCGACCACCATGGTGAACGACGAGAGCGGCGAGGAGCACCTCTTCAGTGGCGTCTTCACCCGATTCGATCCGCCGCTGACCCTTGGCTGGATCGAACCGGGAATCGAGATGGAAACCACGGTGACGTTCCGCGACCTCGATGGTGGTCGCACCGAGGCCTCCATCGTTCAAGAAAACGTCCCGCTGCCCTTCCGGTCGCCAGAGGCGCTCGCTGGCTTCGAGTCCAGCCTCCAGCGTCTCGCCGATCATCTCGCCGACCCACGTTGATTCCCCCGCGGTCGACGAAGGTGGCCTCGGCCCCTATCGTCAAGGAGACACCGAGCACGTCCGACGACAGGGGGACCAGATGACCGCCATCGAAACCGCACCAAGCGCCATCTTGCGACACGAAGAGGACCTCCCCTTCGTCGACCTCGGCGACGGGAGCCAACTCCAGGTGCTCCAGGTCGACCTTGCGAACGGGATCTGGATCATTCGCAATCGCTTCGTGCCGGGTGCCACCGTCCAAATGCACAGGCACACTGGCTCGGTCTACGCATTCACCGTGGCGGGGGCGTGGCACTACCTCGAGTCCGCCGACGAGGTCAACGTGGCCGGCTCCTATCTCTACGAGCCCGCTGGGAGTATCCACACCCTTCACGTCCTTGACGACAACGAGGGTCTCACCGACGTCTGGTTCACCATCCACGGCGCCAACCTGAACATCGGTGCCGATGGGCAGGTCGACTACGTCATCGATGCCCGGACGGTCCTCGACTTCTATCGAGCGGCCTGTGAGGCCGAGCACGGTCTCAGCGATCCTCCTGTCGTCGTCATTGGCGCCTGAGGGTTGCGGTTCGCTTTGCGCACAGGTCGAAATCGATGACCGCCGTCTTTGTCTCGATCAGCGCCCTCCTCCTTGCTGTTGCCGGTATCGCCAAGGTCATCGCCCCGGATCCCGCCTCTGATGCACTCGGCGTGCTCGGTCTCCCATCGCATCCGGCGCTCGTGCGTCTTGGCGCCGGAGCTGAGGCCCTCATCGCTGTCGTGGCACTCACCCTCAGTGGACCGATTGGGCCGGCGCTCGTCGGTGTCTCCTACCTGGCCTTCGCCGTCTTCGTCGCCCTCCTGCGTCGCCAGCCGGGAGGAGCGTCGTGCGGATGTTTCGGTGGGGAAGGTGAGGTCCCAACACTTCGCCATGTCATTGTCGACGTGATCTTCGGCGTGGGTTGTCTCGCGGCCGCCTTCCTCGATGCGCCGGCGGCCATGGGCGTGATCAAGGCCGACCTGCTTCTCGGCGTGGGTTTTCTCCTTGTCAGCGGGGTCGCTGCCTGGCTCGCCGCCGTGATCCTCGGAGCAGCACCTCTCAGGCGAGCACCATGAGCGCACTCGTTGGTGCCCTCATCGTCGCCGTGGTCCTGCTCGGTGTCGTGGTGATCGATCTCCTGCGATCCCATGGCCGGATCCTTCGTATCCTCCACGGCGCTGCACCAGCCGAGGAATCCCTCGAGGCCAGCTGAGCGAGATCAGGCCGAGACGGTCAGGTTCCCGCCCTGGAAATCACACGACCAACTTCCTGCGACATCAACTTGGGATCCGAGCGGGAGCCCGTAGGGGCCGGCGGGACCGCCTGAGGTGGCGTAGGCGGCAGCGAGGCTGCCCCACATCGTCGCTCCCCGACCGACCGAACTGGTCACGATCACGCCGTGCTCGAAGTCTTGGGATCGATACGCCACGGCGCCCACCGAGCCACTCGCCTCATCGGCTGTGGGGTAGCCAAGCGCACCGGCTTCGCCATTGAGGCCTGACCACGACTTCAGGATGGAGCCAGAGACCGCCCGAGTCCCGAAGGTTGGGTGGGCGTAGATCGCCCCTGGGCGTCGCACGGCTCCAGAGACCACTGTGGCAAAGGTGTTGTAGACGGCCGCACGGTCGGTTGTCCGACGCTGGTCTGAGGTCGGATACCCCAGTGGTCCCGCTTCAGCTCCCGATGTCTGCCACGCCGTCAGCACCGCGCCGTGCACGGAGAATGTGCCGGTCACCGGGTGAGAGTAGATCACCGCTCGGTCCACGATGGAGCCATCGGTCACCTTGGCAAAGGTGGCCAGGTGTCCTTCGCCATCGGTCGTCCGATGCACGTCCGAGGTTGGATATCCGAGGGCGCCGTTCTCGTAGCCAAGGGTCTTGAAGTGCTTGAAGATCGCTCCGTGGACCCCCCAGGTCCCCGCCACTGGGGAGGAGTAGATCGCTCCTCGGGAGGCAACCTTGGCGTCAACGACCTTGGCGAACTTCACGTAGCGACTGGTGCCGTCTGAGGTCAACAGCGTGTCGGTAGTGGGATAGCCGTAGCGGCCGTTCTCAAAGTTTGCTGCCACCCAGTGGTCCCGGATCAGGCCTTTGACCGACCCGCTCCCCGCTACCGGGCTCCAGTAGACCGACGTCAACACGGCGGTAGCCCCCTTCATGCGGACCAGCACGTTGTAGCGACCGATCCCGTCGCTACAGGACGCGTCATCCTGGGTGGGCACCCCGGTCTTCTGTGGGCCGCCGAGACGCTTCATCACTGAGAACAGATGGCCCTGGGTGTAGTGAATCCCCTGAGCTTGATTCTTGAAGATCGCCCCATCGGTGAGCTCGAGCCAACTCCCACCGGCGATCGGGCGATCAGAGGCGGCCTGCGCACCGAGGAATCCAGCGGGTCCTCCGAGGTCATACCAGCGCAGGACAAGATCGCTCGGACAATCGCCGGGCAGGCAGGGTGCGGTATGCGAGACCGTCGACTGATCTGAGGCCGACGACGAGGTGCACGATGGGTCAAACGCCCAGGGCGGGGTGCACGTGACCAGGCGACAGACCACGGGGCCATAACAGGCGATCTCGGTGTGACACTGCCCGTAGCGGAACTGGTTGCACGAGATGTGTCGGTGATCGCAGGTGTCGGGGGAATCCTCACAGTGACACGACCAACCGGAGCCACACACGGCATTGCAGTCCAGGTAGTACCGGGGTCCCCCACAGCAGAATCCCGAATTGTCTGCCTTCCACCAGCCCGCCAGGAACGTCCCATCAGGACAGAAATTGCCGCCCTTGGTGATGGTGCAGCAGAAGACGCTGAAGCCGTCGCTGCAGTTCGCCGCATCGCCACAGACTGCGGCATAGGCCGAGACCGGCTTGGTGGCAAAGCCGACTGGGTCGATCGTCAGCGCCGAACCCAACACTGCCGTCCGAGCGAAGAAGCTGCGTCGGGTGAGCCGCGACCCGGCGAGCGCCCGGCTGGCCGATCGGATCATCTTGTCGGCCATCGTCGTCACGGTGCTCATTGCCATGTCCTTCTCTGCGATGGGGGCGTTCTCATCCGGCGCCACCGGCGGCGGAGATCGAAAGGCTGCGGAGGACCCGATTGACCTGGTGGACCATCGAGCCCGCTCGAACATGGGAGCCAACCACGACATAGAGGCAGAAGGGCCGGCCGGCCTCATGGCAGAAGGTTTGTGACCCGGCCTGGCCTGGGATGATCCGCTGGAGCGCTCGGCGATCGAAGGAGCGGGCCGTGAGCGACCTCGGAATACCCTCGGTGGCGAACAGAGCAGTATTCATGCACTCCGCCGAGTATTCAATCAGGGCCACAAGCACATGCTCAGCGTTCATCCGCTCGATGACGCCGCCACCAAACGAGTCTCGCTCCTTCGGGAGCGGGAGGTTTGCCATGTGCAGAAATGGCCGCGTGACCTCAACATCGATTCCTGGGTTGGCTCGTCGAGCAGCCTGCGAGAGTGGATCGACGGGATCGAGTTTGGTGATCCGGGCATCCCAGCCCTTGGGCACCCCAACCGAGACGCCGTAGCCCGAAAGTGTCGTGGTCATCAGACTGGCTTCGTCAGGTCAGGCGGCTCGCCGCCGGGATAGAGGGAAGGGTCCCCGGGGAAGATCCCGGCGTCCATCAAGACCCGATCGACGATTGATTCTCGCTCGGCGTCGCTTGCGGGCTTCATTGAGGCCGTCGACACGCCGGTCACGATCGAGGCATCACCACGCCCGAGAGCGACGAGGTTCCTCACCTCGTCCCAGCCGAGAGCGGTTCCCTCGCCTCGGACAACCCCGTCTCGGCCATCGACGAAGATGAAAAATGGTGTCCCCGGAACCTCATAATCAGCCCACGCCTTGGTGGACAGCAGGACGTCGAGATCACCGATCAGGGGC
>JBAXAR010000096.1:0-7515 GCA_037142475.1 Actinomycetes bacterium | reverse complement strand
GTCGTGGCCGCTGGTCTGCCGTTCGTGTTCTCCACCAACACTCGGGTCGTCTTCTATGGGGCTGCGGTCGGAGCCCTCCTGCTGGCCTATCTCATCCCTGTTCTCGGGGCTCTCAGAGCCCGACTAACACGGAGCTGGGTTTCGGGTCCCTGGTCGCTCGGCCGACTCGGCGCACCCGCCGTTGTCGTGGCTGCCGGCTGGCTCGTCGCCGTCGCTGTCAACGCCATGTGGCCACGACACACCCTCTATGGGCTCGGGTTCGGACGCTTTAGCGCGCTGGCCCTGCTGTTCGTCTTGATTGTCTCAGGGATGGCGATCGGGGCGTGGGCCTTCCGGGATCACGGTGTCCACACTCGCCACTTCGGCCACGTTGAACTCGACCTCGAGCCCAGCCGGCTCCTCCATGCTGGGACGTGCTCGCTGTGTTTCAGGGCATTAACGACTGACGTGGATGTGTTCTTTGATCCGGTCCTTCACAGCACCACGTGCATGAGCTGCCATGAGCTTGCGACCCACGTCCGCCAGAACCCTGACGTTCACGATGACGTCATCGCCACCATGGCCGATCATGATGTCTCAGTCGCCACACTGCGTCGTATCAGGCATCGGGGCTGGCACCCACGCCACGGTGTCGCTCGGACGTCCCACTGGCGATTGACGCGACACTCATCAGTCGCCACCAAGACAGAGGAAACCTCATCATGAGCCACCTCAATCGTTCACGGGTGCTCAGAACGGCCACACTCGCTCTCGCGCTCTTCGGAAGTGCCGCGGGCCTTGGAGCGTGTGGTTCGATCTCGTCGCCAGACGCCACGTCCGCCACATCGACAACGCGAGTGGCGCCAGTGACGACGGCGCCATCCTCAGCGGGCGCCAGCGCACCGTTCACTGTCTGCCACGATCACGAGGGCGAACGCATCGTCTGCAACGGCTGCATTATTGAAGCCAATGCGCAGTGCCCTGGGGTTGACCTCTCTCGATATGCCTTGGGCGGACAGGCAATGCAGGGCGCTGATCTCAGGAAAGCCAATCTCTCCGGGGCGCGTCTTGCCCAGGTCGCATTCACCGGAGCAGATCTTTCGGGGGCGAATCTTTCGGGTGCCGATCTCAGCCAGACGGATCTCACCGGGGCAAATTTGAGTGGAGCTGATCTCTCTGGAGCAACGGTGGAAGGGACCTACTGGTCCAAGACCGTCTGCCCCGACAACACCTCAAGCGATGCTCAAGGCGGCACCTGCATCAGCGCAGCTCCCAGCCCGGTCTAGGAATCCTTCTCTCCACCGGCTTCCCCGCACCTCTGGATAACGCCGACGCGCGCCAAATGTTCGATCGATTGCTCAACGAGACCTGAGCAACCAGTTCCCTGCTGGCCAATCCCTCAGGATTAAAAGGCGTAGCCCGTCGCCGCTTCCCAGGCGGTGTCGATATGAAACGCACCCTTGGCATCAGAGCGAACCACCGCCACTGAGGGAGGGATGCGGTCACCCGTCTTCGCCTGGAAGTTCACTCGACCGGTCCACCCGTGCCACAAGGACTCAGCGTTGAGTGAAGCGAGGATCTTCGAGCTCTCAAACCCCCCGGCCGAGGTGGCAGCGTTCGCCAGAATAGTGACCGAGTCGTACGCATACGGAGACCACGTTCCAGGCGGGGTGCCATAGGCGGCCACATAACTGGCGATCAGTGGTGCCGATCCGGGGAAGTCCGCAGGATCGGGTACTCCAACGACCGGACATGCTTCAGCAGCAGGGATCCCAGCGGCCGGGATGAATCCGTTGTCGTAGGCGCCAAAGTCGGCGAGGCACTTCGTCGATGACCCGCTGGCATGCATCGCCTTGGCGATGCGGCCAGCCTCGGGGTAGTAGGTCACGATGTAGATCAGATCAGGGTGTGTCGCTTCCACCGCTTTCACCGTGGACGCATACGAGGTCTTCCCAGGCGTGATGGCGGTGTCTGTGGTGACTCTCACGCCCGCCTTGGCGAGGGTGGATTTCATCGCCGTATTGGCATCTGCGGTGTAGGTCTGCGTCTTGTCGTAGATGATTCCCACCGACTTCGCCTTCTGCCATTCGGTGATTGCGGTGGTGGCCACTGGAGCAATCTGGCTCGTCATGGGCTGCAGGGTGACCCCAAGTCCTTCGGTGCTGTTCGCCGACGTCAGGCGGATCGGAACAAGGCCAGCCTTGAGATAGAGCGGAAGGGTCTTGACCCCGACCCCCGAGTTGTAGGGGCCGACTACTCCGGAAAGGCCAGCAGCAATGGCGGCCTTGACAGCCTTCACCCCCGCCTCGGGATCTGCCTTGTCGTCGATTGGGACAATCGTGACGTTCTTGCCCAAGATCCCCCCGTGCGCGTTGAGTTCGGCGGCGGCCAGTTTGGCTGCGTCGAGCATCCCAATGCCGACACTCTTCTGCTCACCGGACAATGGTCCCTCAAGGCCGATACGCACTTCGTTGGCGGGAACCGTCTCGGTGGTCGTAGGCCTGGCCATCGTTGTCGACGTTGAAGAGGAGGATTCCGTCGAGGATGAGCACCCCGTCAAGGCTGCCGCCGTGATCCCGACCACGACGAATGCAGCGATGCCTGAGGGACGTCGCAGAGGTGAATTCAGCATCTGAAAATTTTAGAGCCATTTCATCACCGAGTCAGCGCTGTGCTTCGTAAATTCTCAGATCCGGAGGGCGGATCTTCGCCCCGACAAGGAGCCGCTGTGGACCTCCTCCTCGGATACTCACCGCTGATCTGATTGTCTCTCGAAACAAGCCTGGTGGCAGCTCGCCGAGGATCCGATCAGTCGAGGCTGATGGGGAGATCGTCAGGATCGAGCACTGCCTCAGCGGCCACCACAGCATCCTCTGGCGAGGGGGCGAGGTGCTCACGAACCCGCTGGTCAACTTCCGCCATCATCTGAGGGTTCTCACGGAGGAAATTCTTCACGTTCTCCCGACCTTGACCAAGCTGTTCACCCTCATAGGTGAACCAGGCGCCGGCCTTCTTGATGAATCCCAGATCCACCGCCACGTCGAGAAGAGAGCCCTCTCGGCTGATTCCCTTGCCGTACATGATGTCGAACTCGGCCTGCTTGAACGGTGAGCCAACCTTGTTCTTGACGACCTTGGCGCGAGTCCGGTTTCCGACGATCTCAGTTCCGTCCTTGATCGACTCGATTCGCCGGATATCGATTCGCACCGAGGCGTAGAACTTCAGTGCCCGGCCACCGGGGGTCACCTCGGGCGAACCGTAGATAACGCCGATCTTCTCTCGCAGCTGGTTGATAAAGATGCAAATAGTGTTCGACTTCGAGAGGTTGGCGGTCAACTTCCTGAGCGCCTGCGACATGAGCCGAGCCTGGAGGCCGACATGGGTGTCACCCATGTCTCCTTCAATCTCTGCTCGGGGGGTCAACGCCGCAACCGAGTCGATCACGATCACATCGAGGGCGCCGGAGCGGATCAGCATGTCGGTGATCTCGAGGGCCTGTTCGCCCGTGTCAGGCTGCGAGATCAGAAGATCGTCGACGTTCACACCGATGGCCGCCGCATAGATCGGGTCCATCGCGTGTTCGGCGTCGATGTAGGCACACGTGCCGCCGTTCCGCTGCGCCTCAGCCACCACGTGCGTGGCCAGCGTGGTCTTTCCCGAGGACTCAGGGCCGTAGATCTCGACGATGCGGCCTCGGGGCAGGCCTCCGATGCCCAGTGCCAGGTCGAGGGCAAGCGCTCCGGTCGGAATCGCCTCGATACCCAGCGAGACCTTGTCACCCATCCTCATGATGGATCCCTTGCCGAACTGCTTCTCAATCTGGCCGAGTGCCATGTCGAGAGCCTTGCCTTGGTCGTCCTGTGCCATCTGTTCTCTCCTTCGTCGTTCTTGGTGCGTGCTCGGCACCCTAGGGAGGGGGTGTTTCAACCCGGGAGCACGCTCTGTGCACCGCTGATACGTACCGTACTACGAACAGGTGTTCGTGTGTGTGATGCCGCCCCTCGCCACCCAACGGTCGCCGATGGTGGCCAATGCGAACCGCCATGGCTTGGGCATCAGGAGGCGAATGGCGCCCGGGAGCGGACCTCGTAGACCGATCCAGTCGGTCCTGGCTCGGAGTCGAAGAGGTAGATCGCCATAGGGGCGAATGTTGCCTCGACCGAGACATCAAGGACCTCATGAGGGAGTTCAAACCGGCGGCGGGTTCGCGCCAAGGTGAGATGCCCCGAGAACGGGGCACGGCGTGGAGGAACGATTCCGGCGAGTGCCTCATCAAGAACATCGACGAGTGGGTCAGCGCCCACGGCAGGGATGACGAGCGTTCCATCACGGCCAAGGCGCTGGGTCCGCGGACCAAGAGTGAGAGTCGGCCGAGCGATAGCGGCAGCGACGTCAGCGGCCACCGAGGAGACCGCCGCCGAGGCGGCCGCATCGAGATCACCAAAGAACCCCAGCGTGATGTGCCATTGCTCGGCGGTCACCCACCGAAGACCGTCGAAAGACGGGCGAGCGTGCTCCCTCAGGGCCTGAAGGGCGGTTCCGTCAGGAAGGAGAGCGAGAAAGGTGGAGATAGCAGTGTTCCCTAGTCAATGATGCTCGAGTAGACGAGCTGGCTGAGCTGGGAGCGGATCGGATGTGTCCCGCTCGGGAGGAGCTGCGTGTAGAAGGCGACCTCGAGACCCTCCGCCGGATCGACCCAGAACGCCGTCGAGGCGGCCCCACCCCAGGAGTACGAACCCTCCGTCGTCGGTACCCTTGAGGGCCGCGAGTCAAGAACCACCGCAAACCCCAAGCCGAATCCCACGCCGGCATATGCCGTCTCAGAAAAGGTGTCCTCGGCCAATACCTCGAGGTCAACGTCACCAGGCAGGTGGTTCCGGGTCATGTAGTCGAGAGTTCTCGGCGACAGGATCCGTACGCCATCGAGCTCGCCGCCCGCCAGCAACATGCCGGTGAAACGCTTGTAATCATGAGCCGTCGAGACGAGGCCACCGCCTCCAGAGTGGGCGAATGGGTCCCGCAGGGCTGCCTTGCCCATGTCAGGAACAGGGAAGGCCCGCATCCCGTTCGACCCATCGGGGATGTAGAGCTGGGCAACACGATCGTGGACGTCCTCCGGGGCGAAGAAGCTCGTCTCGTCCATCCCGAGGGGATCGAGGACGAGGCGCCGAAGTGCCACATCGAGACGTTCACCAGTCACACACTCGATGACTCGCCCAAGGACATCGGTGGCAATCGAGTAGTTCCACGAGGTTCCTGGCTCAAAGAGAAGCGGCAGCGATGCCCACGTTTCGCAGGCCCCGGCAAGGTCGACACCGGCCGGTGAACCCCACTCGTAGCCCGCCTTGCGATAGAGGCCGTCAACCGTGTGGGTGTATTGAAAGCCGTAGGTCATCCCCGCCGTGTGGGTCATCAGGTGCCAGATGCGGATCGGCTCCTGGCTCGGCGCAGTGATCGGGTCATTCAGCGACCCGCCAACGAACACGCGCGGATCTTTGAAAGCGCCGATAATCGGAGCGATCTCGTCGGTGAGCTCGAAGCGGCCCTCCTCCCATAGCCGCATGGCGGCCACCGTGGTGATCGGCTTGGTCATCGAGTAAATCCGGAAGATCGTGTCAGCGGTCATGGGCTTGTCGGCCTCGCGGTCGCGGTAGCCGCCCATGCCCACGTAGGCCACTTCGCCGCCTCGAGCGACCGTGGCGAGGTAGCCGGCGAGGCGGCCATCGGCCACATAGCGGTCAAAATGTGAGGTAATCCGTTCGAGCCGGCTCTCATCGAGACCAACGTCACCGGCTTCCACTGTCGTCTCAATACCGGCCATGTGCCCCTCCTGCTCAGAGCCTGACACTAGCCATGACGATCACCGACCGCGAGGAAAACTCCGACCCATCGAAAAGGGGAGACCTAAGCAGCCGGAGCGAATGCCGGGCACTCCGCTTTGAAGTGACACCAGTCGCACAACTTCTGGACCTTGGTCGGCCAATGGCCCGTCCGAGCGGCTTGTTCAATATCTGCCCAGATCCGGTTGATCTCAGCCTCGGTCCGATCGAGGAGGGCTTGGTCGACCTCTTCGAATTGGATGGCCTGCTCCTTGGCCGCCGCGACGTAGATAAGGCGGAGCTTGCGGGGGATCACGCCCGTGCTCTTGAAATAGAGAAGTGCATAGATCCTCATGGCGAAATAGGACTCGCCGATAAACCGAGCAGAGGGGACCTTGCCGGTCTTGTAATCACTAATGAAGACCCGTTGCTCTCCGTCGGGGCCCTCAACGACATCGAGACGATCGATAAATCCGTGGAGGTCCACCGATCCCGTCGTCGCTTCGACATGGACTTCGCGGCCGTGAGGTTCGAAATTCCACGGTCGCTCGACCGTGAAGTAGTTCACCACTGAGGCCTCTGCCTCAGCGAGCATCGCCGCCTCGATATCCGAGTCAGGTGGCACGACCTCGCCGAGTGCCTCAGCATCACGCAGGATCCGAGCGGTGTGCTCGGAATCGTGGTCAAGAAGTTCTGCCCACAGCGCACTCGCGTCCCGGATGGCTGCCTCCGGGCTTCCGGGAGCAACCTCTTCGCGACTCTTGATTGGATCGATCATCACTTCCCACGCTGGTCGGACGTAGCTGAGTGCCACGTCCGGGGTGTGTCGCTCGTCTGCTGGGTGGTCAAAGAGTCGCTCGAGAGCGGTGTGCACGACGTTCCCTCGAGCCGTCTGGGGTGTCGGAGGCGTGACGCGTCCGAGCACGGTTTTGAAGTGGAACAACTTGGGACACTGGACGAAGTCCTTCGCCCGAGAGGGTGAGAGCCTCGTGGGAAGTTGTTCGATGCTGTCGGGCTCGGTCATCGCTCAAGTCCACCAGACCCGTGCGACAACAGCGCTGATACTCCCTTGGCCACCCGCCCGGCACTTAGCGAACCCCGAGGGTCCATCCCTCTTCGTCAACGATTTCCTGTTTGCGCCGACGACTCAAGTCGTTCAGGGAGGGCGGAGCGAGAAGTTCGGCCACACCCGACGCTCCGGCTGATCGCAGCGCCGCCAACGTGCCACGAACCTGCTGGGCGTCGCGCACCGCTCCTCGTTGCGAGCGCCAGTTGAACAGACCGTGCCAGGTCTCGGCGAGCACCACTGGCGCCCCCGGATCGCCGGGGCCATCGAAGGGCCAGACAGCCGCCGCATCACCGAGGCGGTGACGCAGTCGCTCGAGATGAGGAAGGCACGTCAGGATCTGACCTCCCACCGAGCCTCGACCGGTGAGCATCCAGTTCGAGATCACCCCGGGACCAGCCAACTGCTCACAGGACCGCAGGCGGGGCAGCGGATTGAGGGCGAGGCCCTCGACTGGCACGTCGCGCACCGGGAGGTGGACGAGGTGTTCGAAGGATGCAGCAGCCGGCCGTCCCCAGAAGACCCGGGTCCCACACGAGGCGTTCATCGCATCGGCAACTGCGAAGCGATCATTCATGTTGTCAACACCGTCGCTGACCCGTGCTTCGAGCCCCGACCACATAGCCCGCCAGCCCGGCGTCCCCTCGAGGC
>JBAXAR010000095.1:0-7572 GCA_037142475.1 Actinomycetes bacterium | reverse complement strand
CCAGCAGGGTTCCTGACCCCCGGCGTCCCGGTGGGCGGGTCCGCTGAGGAGGCGTATGCAGCGGGGGTGGAGTGCGCGGCGATTACCCACGGGCACCCAGAGGGATTCCACGCCGCAGGCCTCTTCGCTGCCATGATCCACTTGATCATGGCGGGCGCCTCAATCGGCGAGGCCTACGAGTCGTCCAAGCACTTAACGACTGAGGTTCTCCGCGAACACGTCGGCCGAGCCATCGAGGTCGGTGCATTGGCCCCACCATCGCCTGAGGTCATCGACAGTGAGCTCGGTGCAGGGTGGGTGGCCGAGGAGGCGCTGGCGATCGCGGTGGCGTGTGCCGTGAACGCCCCGGATCTCGAGAGCGGTCTGCTCGCCTCGGTCAACCACTCGGGAGACACCGACTCAACTGGATCGATTTGCGGGAACCTGCTCGGAGCCGCTCACGGGGTTGCCGCTATTCCGATCACATGGATCAACGCGCTCGACGGGGCCGACCTCATAGAAATGATCGCTGACGACTGTGTGCTGTGGGCCGTGGGGGAACCCAGGTCCGATGTGCCTGATTCGGACTTCGCCCACCTATTCGGGCGCTACGTGGCCTGAGGATCTCGGTTCGGTGCGACCTCGCCCCATGGAGCAATTGGTGGTGGTCCAGAGCGATCGGTCAGCCAACCGGCAAGGCGACGAGGATCAGACCGGTCGGGCACATCATTGAGGAGTTCATCGACGAGCTGCTCGGCGAACGAGATGGGCCACTGCTCGGGGCCAAAACCGATCCCGAGGTCGCTGTGGTGAATGATGACCTCCCTCTGGCGACGCGCCAGCACCACGAGACCGGGCTGCATTTCTCCGCTCGTCGATGGCGTCTCGAAACTCCATGCCTCGTCTGGGACTGTCCACACATGGGCATCGAGACCCTCGCATGACGCAATGAGATCAACGACCTGAACCTCGTAGGGCCGAGAGCAGCCCTGTTCGATTTCGTGTGAACGACCCTCGGCTCCGCCGGCATACTGCGAGACCACCTCGCCCCGGGCGGATGCCTCCAGGCGGCGCACGACGCTGTCAGCATTCCGGGCGAGATGGGTCAACACGTGGCCGATCGTCCACCCCGGAAGGCGGCTGGCCTGAGACGGATCAAGCGTGAGCGCCCCGAGGTGCTCAAGAAGCACCCGCTGTGCCTCCCGGACCGTTGCGGACGTGTGTTCAACCCTGCGAATCATGTCCATGGTCGAAGGCTAGGTCGGGGGTCGGTCACCTCACTACGCTGTCGTCGCATGGACCTACGCATGGATGGCAAGGCTGCACTCGTGACCGGCGGAAGCCGAGGTATTGGCTTGGCGATAGCGCATCGTCTCGCGGAGGCTGGTGCCGACGTCCTGCTTGTCTCGCGTAAGCCTGAGGGCCTCGAGGAGGCAGCCCGTTCGCTCGAGGGGCTTGATGGCCGGGTCTCGTGGTGTGCCGCTCACGTGGCTCGTGAAGAAGATGCAGTGCGGGCCGTGGGGGAGTGCATCGAGCGCTACGGGAGGCTCGACGTCCTCGTGAACAACGCGGGGACAAACCCCTACTTCGGCCCCATGCTCGATATCGACGCGACAAGGATGCAGAAGACCTTTGAGATCAACCAAGCGTCGATCATCTACTGGTGTCAGGCGGCGTGGCGGGCGTGGCAGGCTGAGCACGGTGGATCAATTCTGAATATCGCTTCTATCGGCGGACTCGGGCCTGAGCCGATGATCGGCTGGTACAACGTGACCAAGGCTGCCGTCATCCACACCACCTCACAGCTCGCGTTCGAGCTGGCACCGGGGGTCCGGGTCAACGGGATCGCCCCTGGCCTGGTGAAGACGGACCTCGCACGCTCGCTGTGGGAGCCGAACGAAGAGCGGATCGCGGCCCACCTGCCCTTGAAGCGACTCGGCGTCCCCGATGACATCGCCACTGCCGCCCTCTTCCTCGTCAGCGACGCCGCCTCTTGGATGACCGGCCAGACGTTGGTGATCGACGGCGGGACGACCAATCAGCCGACGGGCGGGGTTAGCTGAGGTCCTGACGTCGGATCTTGCCCACAGCGGTGCGGGGGAGAGAACCGACGATTTCGAGTTCCTTCGGGGCTGCATGAGCAGCCAGCGATTCGGTAACGGCAGATCGCACGTCGGCCAATGTCGGAGGGTCGCCTTGCGGAACAACCCACGCCACCACGCGCTCACCCCATTCAGGATCGGGACGCTTCCAGACGGCTACCTCGGCCACCCCCACCATGGCCGCCAGCACTGACTCGACATCACCGGGATAGACCTTCTCGCCACCGGTGATGATCACCTCGGCGACGCGGCCTCGGACCTCCAGGTGCCCTTGTGCATCGAGCCGACCGGCGTCACCGGTGGCGAGCCACTGATCGCCCCCGTCAGGACCGACGACAAAAGGTGCCGGGCGATCTCGATAGGTGCGCAGTGCGGTGGGCGTCCTGACCAGAATCTCGCCGATACCGTCGCTTCCAGCCTTGACGATGGCGAGGTCGACGCCCGAAAGTGGTGTGCCTCGATACACCACGCCCGACCCGGTCTCGGTCATCCCGTAGGTGGCCACGACATTCGATGGCAGCGACTCAGGAGGGGCCGCTCCGCCGAGGACGATGACCTCGAACAGTGAAGGGTCAATCCTTCGAAGGGCGGTCGTCACGAGCGAGACGTGTGTCACGCCGTGATGAGCAGCGTCGACGAGTGCACTGGGATCCGGTCGGGCGATCACCTCAAGATCGGTGCCGGTGATGATCGATCGCGTGATGACCGAGAGCCCGCCGATGTGAGAGCAGGGCAGGCAGCACAGCCAGCGGTGCCGGTCAGAGTCGACACCAAGGGCATCCGACGTCATCGTGGCCGACGCAGCGATGGCGGCGTGCGAGAGCACCGCCGCTTTCGGGTGAGACATCGAACCCGAGGTGAGGACGACAGCAGCGTCACCGGGGGAGCATTCCTCACCCCCATCGACGGCGAGGTCGCCCGCGCGTGAGCGGATCACCGTGGGTCGAATCGACTCAAGCGCGGCACGCCGAGCATCGGCTCCCCACCGAGGATCGATAATGCTGATGGCATCTCCGTCCGCCCATGCCCGAACGATCTCATCGGCAAGTCGTGCGTCTTGAACGAGGTCCAAAGCAACAACGTTGAGCACGCATGCAGCCTAGGAGGGCCGAAGGCGACGATGGGGAGAGCCTGCCCGATAGCGTGGGCGACGTGACTGACCAGATGCCCCCCACCGTGATCACCGGCCCTCCCCATGACCCAGTTGATGATCATCGTCACCTGCCGGCACCCGAATGGGAGAGGATCGGAGACTTCACAGACATCACCTATGACGTCGCAGAGGGGATTGCCAAGATCACCATCTGCCGGCCAGAGCGGCGGAATGCCTTTCGGCCGCAGACGCTTTTCGAGCTCACCGACGCGTTCACTCGCGCTCGTGACGACATCTCGGTAGGCGCCATCATCCTGACGGGGCAAGGGCCTGATGCCTTCTGTTCCGGGGGTGACCAGCAGATCCGAGGTGCCGATGGCTACATCGGTGACGACGAGGTCGCTCAGCAGGGCGTCGGTCGCCTCAACGTCCTCGACCTTCAGATCTTGATCCGCCGGATCCCCAAGCCCATCATCGCAATGATCGCTGGGTACGCCATCGGGGGCGGACACATTCTCCATCTGGTGTGTGATCTCTCTATCGCTGCCGACAATGCCCGCTTCGGTCAGACGGGGCCCAAGGTGGGAAGTTTCGACGGGGGATACGGCTCAAGTCTTCTGGCCCGAACCATTGGCGTGAAGCGAGCCAAGGAGGTCTGGTTCCTCTGTCGCCAATACGACGCGGAGACCGCCTTGGATTGGGGTCTCGTCAATGCGGTGGTTCCCTTGGCGGAGCTCGAGGCAGAGACCGTGGCGTGGTGTCGGCAAATCCTGAGTCTCTCGCCTCTGGCTCTCCGGATGCTCAAGGCCGGATTCAATGCAGCCGAAGATGGCCTTGCGGGGGTCCAGCAGCTCGCTGGTGACGCCACGATGCTCTTCTACATGTCTGAAGAAGGTCAAGAAGGACGCAATGCGTTCGTGGAGCGACGGAAGCCGGACTTCTCGAAGTTCCCCCGACGCCCGTGATGACCCCGGCTGAAGCGGCGAGCCCGCCGGGACCTGTCGCGCGCTGGGTTCAAGGGGCACGACCGCGGACGCTGCCAGCAGCCGTCATTCCCGTCATTGTCGGAACAATGGCGGTACGCCCGGGGCCGATCCTCTGGGGGCGGATGGCACTCGCTGGTGTCGTGTCCTTGGGGCTCCAAATCGGGACCAACTTCGCCAATGACTATTCCGACGGGATACGCGGCACCGACGAGGTTCGAGTAGGTCCCGTACGCCTCGTGGGCCAAAAACTCGCCTCTCCGAGCGCCGTTCGGGCTGCTGCCTTTGCCTCCTTCGCAGTGGCGGCAGTCGCAGGGCTTCTTCTGTGCTCGTTGACGACCTGGCTTCTGGTGCTCCCAGGCGTGGCAGCAGTCGCCGCAGGCTGGCTCTATACGGGCGGCCCTCGACCCTATGGCTATCTCGGTCTTGGTGAGATCTTTGTGTTCGCGTTCTTCGGGTTGCTGGCAACGGTGGGTTCAGCGTTCGTCCAGCAGCACTCAATCCCTACCGTGGCGTGGCTGGCGGCGATCCCAGTTGGCCTTCTTGCGACTGCGATGCTTGAAGCGAACAACCTGAGGGACATTGATGGTGACGTGCTCTCCGGAAAACGAACAGTGGCGGTGCGATTAGGGCGAGACCGAGCGGGTTGGCTCTTCGTGGGGAGTTACCTCGGGGCTGCAGTCGGGATTGTGGCATGTGCGGCGTTCCGGTCCTGGGCGCTCCTCGCCATCATTGGGCTGTTGTCGGCCATTCCCTCGTGCCGGTTGGCGCTATCGAGCGAGAGTGGCCGGAAGCTCCTTCCGATGCTCAAGGCCTCCGGCCAAGCTCAGCTCCTCACCGGAGGATTGCTGGCGCTTGGACTGGCGGTGGGGTGAGCATGACTCAAGAAGCGATGCACAATCGCTGTCGTCATGTTCGGCTGCTCGAGGTGACAGGCATGCCCCGCTCCCGGGATCATCGAGAACCGGCCGTGCGCCAGACCAGCAGCCAGGCGGATGCCATGCGCGCAGAAGCGGTCGTCTCGGACTCCCGCCAGGATCAGGGTTGGCGTCTCGATCTGAGCAAGCTGTTCCCACGAAGGCCTCTGGGTGCCGGTTCCAGCCATCTGGAGGCTTGCTGCAAGACCCTGGCTGGTGTTGGTCAGCCGAGAGGTGCGCTCCGACGCATCGGCAGGCAGGGTGGCAAACAGTGGCTGGCGAAGCCATTGGTCCACAAACGACGAGACGTCGTCGTCGGCAATGATCGTCTCGGCGAGTTTTTCGTCGCGATGTCGTCGCTCGTCTCGCAGCACAGGGTCCTCAATGCCAGCGGTGGCTCCGATGAGGACCATGCGACGAAGGGTCGGTGGCTTCATGAGTGCCGTGGTCAACGCAACCCGGCCACCAAGCGAGTAGCCGATCAGGTCGAACTCTTTCTCTCCGATGGTTTCGAGGAGCGAGGCGGCTGTCTCTTCGAGTGTCTCGTGGAGGGCTCCGGATCGACCGTGTCCGGGGAGATCAACGGCAAGAACCGAATGGTTAACGCCGAGTGCGTGTCCGAATGCCCCCCAACTTCTCGAGGTCTGGGTGAAGCCGTGACACAGGACAATGAGTGGCCCCGTGCCCCACGACGTGACTGCGAGCGAGGACACCACTGATGAGCGTAGCGATTGGATCGACGCAAGCGGCGTTCTGCGCCACCTTCATCGACGAAATGGAGCGAGGCGGTGTTCGTCACGCCGTCGTCTGTCCTGGTTCTCGCTCAACCCCTCTCGTCCTGGCGGCGATTCGTAGCAGCCTGACGATCCATGTCCGACTCGATGAGCGCTCGGCAGGCTTCTTTGCCATTGGCTTGGCGAAGATGACGGGTGCCCCCGTTCTCGTGATGGTGACCTCCGGGACGGCGGTGGCGGAACTTGCAGCCTCGGTCATCGAAGCCGATCTTGATCGGGTGCCGCTGATTGTGGCGACCGCTGATCGACCTCCGGAGCTTGTTGGAACCGGCGCCCCTCAGACGATTGCGCAGGCCGGAATCTTCGGTGCAGCTGTTCGTCTCGCGGTCGATCCCGGCCCCGTTCACGCCATCGCCCCATCGGCGTGGCGCGCGTTGGCGAGTCGGCTCGTCATTGAGGCCCGTGGCGGGACGTCTCGGCTCGCAGGCCCCGTGCATCTCAACGTCCCACTCGTCGACCCACTCGTCGCCGAGCCGACTTCGATTCCCCTCGGTCGGACCGATGGCGATCCCTGGTATCGACTCGATCGTCCGGCGCTGGGAGCCGGCAATCCCCTCGCTCCATGGATTGGCCGCCGCGGACTGGTGGTGGCGGGGGAGGGATCTGGCTCGGGTGACGAGATCTTGGTCGCAGCCACACGCCTTGGCTGGCCTGTGCTGGCCGACCCTCGTTGCGAAGCGCGCCGGAGTGATCCCTTCGTGGTCACGACCGCTGACGCACTGCTCAGAGACCCTCGGATTGCGCAGGCATTCGCTCCAGAAGTGATTCTCATCGCAGGCGGTCTCCCGGCCTCGAAGGTGGTCAATCAATGGATTGCCACCCTCGCCAGCGACGGAGTGGACGTGGTCAGGATCGGGCTCGGTGGCCTGCAGCGCCATCCCTCAATGGCGACAGCGACATTCCTCGACATTGAGCCTGAGGAGCTCTGGAGGTCGGTCTCGTCCGACACAACGGCGTGCGACGAGGGATGGAGGGCTCAGTGGGCTGGAGCCGAAGTGGCGGCGCGAGGCGTCATTGGCTCGATGCTGGCGGAGGATGATCTGTCAGAGCCACAGGTGGCCACCACCGTGTCGAACCATGCTGCCTTGGCTGGTGCGACCCTCGTGGTCTCGTCGTCGATGCCGATCCGCGATCTCGAGTGGTACGCAGCACCAGAGGCCGAAGCGCCTCGGGTTCTGGCGAATCGAGGAGCAAACGGTATTGATGGCGTTGTGTCGACCGCCATTGGAGCAGCGTCCGCCGAAGCTGGCCCAGTGATCGCCCTCGTAGGAGATCTGGCGTTCCTCCACGATGTCTCAGCCTTGGGCGACGATCTGGCTCCCGGTCTGACGCTGGTCGTGGTGGTGAATGACAACCACGGTGGCGGGATCTTCTCGTTCCTCCCTCAGAGAGACGCGATGGAGCTCCAAGAGTTTGAGCGCCTCTTCGCCACCCCCAAGGCCACTGACCCGGTAAAGGTGGCGGCGGGATTTGGGTATCGGTCACAGCGCGTGGCGACTGAACCGCAGTTGAGAGCGGCCATCACTGCAGGCCTCGAGCACGGTGGCCTGAGTGTCGTGGTGTGCTCGGTGCTTTCTCGAGATGCCAACGTCGAGCTCCATGATCGGCTCACGTCGGCGGTGGCTGTCGCGGCCACCGCCACCCTCGCTTAGCGGAAGGCTTCGGCTCCCACGAAGAGACCCCTCAGGTCGAAGGGAAGCCTAG
>JBAXAR010000094.1:0-7583 GCA_037142475.1 Actinomycetes bacterium | reverse complement strand
CATCTACGTCCTGTTCCCGGCGGTGGTGCTCCTCTCGGCGGCTCTTGGATGGGGCGCCTTCACCCTGGTGCTTTCACCGGTGCTGCTGATCATGTTGGTCCTCGCTGCAGTCCTGGTGACTGCGGTGGTCCTCGATGGTGAGTCGACATGGCTCGAGGGAGCGACCTTGATCGCCCTTTATCTCGTGATTGCCGCTTCCTTCTGGTGGGGTTAAGAACGTCCGAGATCGACCCCGCAGCGGGAGCGTCGCTGACCGCTGCGCTCGCCTATCGTTCGTGGTGCCAGCAGGAGCCGATGGCTCCCCGAAAGCACAGGGTGAACACGTGACGACACCGACCAGTGGGGCGACTATGACGAGCAACAATGGGGGAGCGGCGAGACGGACCCTTCGTACGGTGGTACGAGCCACCGCCGCACTCGGCGTGGCTGCAGCCGGCCTGACCGCCTGCTCGTCGACGAAGAGCACCGCTCCGAGTACCGCGTCAAAACCTTCGACGTGCCAGGCCCCGTCAGGGTGGCAGTCGGTGACGGCGAGCGCCGTGGGGACACCGGCGACTGATTACACGCTGACGTCATTCGATGGCACCAAGATTCGGATGCACTGGTTCCCGAACGCCAATTCATCGACTGCCGCGCCCATGCCGACGGTGCTCATGGGTCCGGGCTGGGGCCAGGCCGGAGACACCAATACCGGAGCGGTTGGACTGTTGGGTTCTCTCAGCATCGGCGACCTCTGGAAGGCCGGCTTCAACGTGATGACGTGGGACCCTCGAGGGTTTGGAGCGTCGGATGGCGTCGTCGAGGTCGACAGCGTTGACTTCGAGGCCAAGGATGTCTCGAACATCATTAGCTGGATCGCAACGCAACCCGGCGTCACCTTGGACCGGCCAGGCGTCCCTCGGATCGGCATGGTCGGAGGCTCTTATGGCGGTGGGATCCAATTCGTCACCGCTGCTACCGACTGCCGCGTTGACGCCATCGCTCCGACGATTGCCTGGAACTCACTCGAAACCAGTTTGTTCAAGAACCAGACGGTCAAGTCCGGATGGAGCGGAATCCTCTCTCAAGTGGCGACCACGCACACGCTCGATCCCCACGTCACTGCGGCAAACGAGGAACAAAAATCCAACGGCACCGCCTCACAGGCATCGGTCGACTTCTTCGTCAGTCGAGGTCCTGGTGAGCTTCTCCGCAAGGTCAAGGTCCCGACGCTGCTCTTGGAGGGGACGGTCGACGACCTCTTCACGCTCGCCGAAGCTGTGGCGAACTACGAGGTACTGACCAAGCAGGGGACGACGACGTCGATGGCATGGTTTTGCGGGGGCCACGGCGTCTGCCTCACTGATCCTGGAACGACGATCGATGTCGGGGCCATGTCAGTGAACTGGATGCGCCGCTACGTCAAGGGAGACGTCGCAGCGCCGGTGCTGAAGGGCTTCGAGTTTGTCGATCAGAACGGCGTGGCCTACCTCGCTCCATCGTTCCCTCCGGCCTCTGGCCCTCCGATCACGGGAGCCGGCTCCGGCACACTGGCGTTGACTGATGGCGGTGGGTCTGGTCCGGCGATGATCAGTTCCCCGTCGAGCACTGCAGGCGTGGTGGGATCAGTCGCTCGTGCGGTGTCGCCGGGCGAGGCCTCTCATGCGGTCAACGTCGATGTCGTCATCACGCAGGATGCCATGATCGCCGGGACGCCCAAGGTTTCGTTGACCTACTCAGGCTCGTCGCCCAAGGGCACCAAGCCGACGCGGGTCTTTGCACAACTTGTCGACCCAGCCACCCACATCGTGGTGGGGAACCAGATCACTCCGATTCCGGTGATCCTCGACGGCGCCTCTCACACTCTGATGATGCCGTTGGAGATGATCGGTTTCGCCGCCGCCAAGGGCTCGCACCTGACGCTGCAACTCGTGGCGACCACGGTGGCCTACTCGACCCCACGCCTGGGAGGGTCTCTCGACTTCACGAAGATCAACCTAACAATCCCCACTGTCACAGGGGTTACCAGGGCCACCACCGCTCGCTAAGACGGATCTTGAGCGGCACCAGTCCGGAGCCTTGGCGGCCGGGTGGAGATGTGAGTACCGTCACACACAAGCACCCACCTCACTGTCCCCCAGTTCGGGGGAGTAGAGGTCGGAGGGAGAAACATGGCTGAAGTCTCTGGATACTGCTCCGATCGGTTCGCTGATCTCAAGACGGCATTCGAAGCGAGTTTTGATGCCGGCACCGACGTTGGCGCGTCGCTCGTCATTCACCACAAGGGCGAGACGGTGGTGGACCTCTGGGGTGGCCACACCGACGAGGCCAAGACGACCCTCTGGGCTGAAGACACCCTGGTCAATGTCTGGTCGACCACCAAGACAATGACCTTCCTGGTGGCGTTGATGTTGGCTGATCGCGGCGACCTTGACTTTGACGCTCCGGTCGCTCGCTACTGGCCTGAGTTCGCCGCAAATGGCAAAGAGGGCGTGCTGGTCCTTCACCTCATGGGCCACACGGCGGGCCTCCCCGGCCTCGAGGAGGTCTTCATCAATGAAGACGTTGCCGATTGGGATGCCATCTGCTCCGCGCTGGCGGCCCAAGCCCCATGGTGGGAGCCGGGCACTGCGTCGGGGTACCACGCCCTCACGCAGGGCAACCTCATCGGAGAGGTCGTTCGACGGATCACTGGGGTGACCATCGGGACCTTCTTCGCCTCAGAGGTGGCGGGGCCTCTTGGCGCCGACTTCTTCATCGGATTGCCTGAGTCTGAAGAGCACCGAGTCTCGATTGTCATCCCACCAGTGGGCGACCCGATGATCGGAATCTCCCACGAGTCAATCGCCATGCGGACGTTCCGTTCACCTCACCTGAATGCAGCGGCTCCACAACATCGTTGGTGGCGCGAGGCGGAGATCCCGGCGGCTGGTGGCCATGGGAACGCCCGATCGGTCGCGGCGGTGCAGGCGATCATCACCGGGAGAGGCGAGTCGAACGGCGTTCGGCTGCTCAGCGAGAAGGGCGTCGATCGGGCCTTCGAGACCCAGGCAGACGGCATCGACCTCGTCCTCGGCCTCCCCCTGCGAATGGGCATGGGCTACGGCCTGAGCAACGAGTTGCTCCCAATTGGCGACCGGGCCTGCTTCTGGGGTGGCTACGGAGGCTCAGTGATCTTCATGGATCAAGAAGCCGAGCTGACCGTGTCGTACATGATGAACCTCATGCTTTCGGGAGTCGTCGGCGACATGCGTGGCTTTGGTCACGTCTTCGCCGCCAGCGCCGCCGCAGCTTCCTGACCCAGCGTCTCGGTGATGTGACAGCGGTTGGCTAGACCGAGGTCATGGAGATCACCGGCGCGATCATTGAGTTCCTCGAGGAGGTCGGCCTTGAGCGCCGAGTGCTGAATCGTCAGGTCCTGTTCCGAGGACCAATTGACAATCACGACGTCGGCTTCGCCGTCAGGTCCGAGGACTTCAGCTCCTCGCCCACGTGGGGGTCAAAAAAAGGCCGGAACTTCTCTTCCTCGCCGAACTACTCCGGAGCGAGGACCCAGTTGATCCTGGGGGCAGAGCCCCTGAGCGTGCTCACCTTCGATCGCAAGGACTGGACGCTCGAAATCGCCCCCTACGGGTGCATCTTTGATGGCTTGGTGCCTCGCCCGCGCCGTCTCGAGGATGGACGAACGACCCTTCAAATTTGGGAGCGCCGAAAGGGTGCGCCGTTCAAGAGCGAACTCAGCGACCACACCACGGCGGCGATCGCTCTCGCCGCCAAAGAGCGGCGGAGCAACTTCATCGCCTGTCGGGGTTGTCACACCCGGTTCCCTCCGGAGGAACTCTGGTACTTCGTCTTCTGCTCCACCTGCGTCGTTGGCGAAGAGGAACCGTCGACGATCGTCTACTCGGCTCCCGATTCGGACGAAGACGTGGCCTAGGAAAGTCCTAGAGACCCATGGAGCGACCGATGATCTCCTTCATGATCTCGGTTGTCCCGCCATAGATCGTGGTGATCCGGGCATCCTTGTAGGCCCTCGAAATCGGGTACTCCTCCATGTAGCCGTAGCCACCGAAGAGCTGGAGGCAACGGTCCACGACTCGGTTTTGGAGCTCGGTGCACCACCACTTGGCCATGGCCGCATCCTCTGCGGTGAGGTCGTCGGCGTTCAGGGCCAAGGTGCAGGCATCGATGTGGGCTTGGGCGACTTCGATCTCCGTGGCTACCTCGGCGAGGACGAAGCGGCTGTTCTGGAACGAACCGACCGGCTGACCAAAGGCAGTGCGACCCTTGACGTATTCGAGGGTCCAGTTCAGGGCTGCTCGGGCAGCGGCCACGCCGGCCATGGCGATCGAGAGGCGCTCTTGGGGCAGGTTGTCGACGAGGAGGGCGAAGCCCTGTCCCTCGTCACCGAGGAGGTTCTCGGCAGGGACCATCACATCGTTGAAGAACAACTCGGCGGTGTCTTGGGCGTGCAGACCCAGCTTGTCGAGGTTGCGACCTCGTTCGAAGCCCTCCATGCCCCGCTCGAGAACGATCAGTGACATGCCCTTGTGGCGTTGCGATGGGTCTGTCTTGACGGCAGCGAGGATGAGGTCGGCGTTGATGCCATTGGTGATGAAGGTCTTCGAACCATTGACGACGTAGTGGTCACCGTCACGGATTGCCGTGGTGGCGATTGAGCCCAAGTCAGATCCGATGCCCGGCTCGGTCATGGCGATCGCCGTGATCAGCTCTCCTGAGGCAATCCCCGGAAGCCAGCGCTGACGCTGCTCTTCGGTGCAGTACTTCAGGTAGTACGGGACACAGATGTCGCTGTGGAGAGTGAGGCCAAGGCCGGCAGCACCGGCTCCAGAGAGCTGGATCTCTTCGGCCACGACCTGGTTGAAGCGGAAGTCGCTGATGCCACCGCCACCAAACTCCTCAGGAACATCGAAGGCGAGGAAGCCGTGCCGGCCGGCCTCGGAGAACACCGTGCGAGGAACAATCCCCGCCTTGTTCCACTCGATCTCATGGGGGACGATCTCTTTGTCGATCCAACTGCGAAAGCTTTCGCGCAAGGCATCGTGTTCAGGGCCGAAGAGGGTGCGGTTCATGGCTCAGATCCTGCCATCTCCGCCACCATTATGGGAATTGGGTCCATGGCCGTCCTGCCGCACGTGACGTGTTTGGTCGAATGGTTGATTGGTGATGGCGACAGACTGCGCGCCGAACGACAACATTCCCCAGCGCAAGGCGGCTGATGGGTGCTCCCATTCGCTACGGTCACCTCATGTCCGATGTCACGATTTTCCATAACCCCAACTGCAGCTCATCTCGCAATGCCGTCGAGATTGCCAACGATCTCGGGGTCACGTTTGAGGAGCGGCGCTATTTGCTCAAAGCGCAGCGCCCTACTCGTCAAGAGATCGTTGCGTTACTCGAGATACTCGAGGATCCGGCCACTGATCTGGTCCGTCGAGATGCAACGTTCAAGAAACTCGGTCTTTCTGACGCCGACGTGTCAACGCCCGACCAGGTCGCTGATGTTCTCGCCAAGAATCCCGAGATGCTGCAACGGCCGGTCATCGTCCGTGGAGACGCCGCCATCATCGGACGACCGAAGGACCGCATCGCCCCGTTTCTCGCCTCCTAGGGCACGACCGGGAGTGAGGGTTGGCTCGGCTCAGAGGTGCCGAGAGCGTTGGTTGCCGTCACGGTGAAGGTGTAGGTGACGCCCTTGACGAGCTGCTTGATCTTGCAGTGGGTGCTTGACGCTCCCGTGATGATGCAGGACCTGGCACCGGGCGAGGACGTCACCGAGTACCACAGAACGGCTGAACCCTGATCGTCAGGTTCGGTCCAAGTCACCGTGGCCTTGGTCGACCCAGGAGCCTGGAGAACGGCCGAGGTAATCACCGGAGCATCCGGGGGCCCGAGGGGGGTCACGTTGCTCGGCGCCGACGGGTCCGAGTCACCGACATCGTTGGTGGCCGTGACGGTGACGTCGTAGCGCACGGCGTTGGTGAGGCCGAAGAGTACGGTCGACGTCACGTTCCCATTCACTGTGGTGTCGACCACGTCGCCACCACCCGACGGCGTGGCGGTCACCAAAAATGCCGTGAGGGGTGAGCCCGAGTCGTTCGGCGCAACCCATTGCACCTTGGCCTGGCCATCCCCGGGAGTGACGGTTGGTGGGGTTGGTGTCTCGGGAACCCCGATAGCTGGAGTCACTGGAGTACTCGGGGCTGAGATTGGCCCGCGTTCCGAGCGGTTTCTGGCGAAGACGTCAACGGTGTAGGTCGTGCCGTTCTTGAGCCTGTTGATCGTCCCCGAGGTGGCAGAGGCGCCGAAGGTGGTGGTTACGGTGCGCCCGGCACCAACTGGGGTAGCGGTCACGACGTAGGCGGTGATCTTCGTCCCCCCATTGCGGGCCGATGGCGTCCAGTGAACAATCGCGGATCGGTTTCTTGGTTCGGCGGAAGGGGCGCTACCCCAGACGATCGTTCCACTGTCGCTGTCGGCCACCAGCAAGCGGCCCGCCTGGTCGACTGCGATTCCTCGGGGCGAGGAGAACCCGGAGCTCACGATGGTTTGGTTCGACCCGTCAGCGTTCATCCTGAAAATCTGCCCGGTGGAGGTGTCCGAAACAATCACATGGTTCGATGGATCGAGCGCGATGCCAAAAGGTCTGGTGATGCCGGATCCAATGGTCACTTGGTTCGACCCGTCTGCGTCCATCGTGACGACCCGGTGGTTATAGCTGTCAGCGACGAAGACGCGGCCCGCGCCATCGACCGCCACCCCAGAAGGGCCCGAGAACCCGGATCCAATGGTCACTTGGTTCGACCCGTCTGCGTCCATCGTGACGATGGTGTTCTGAGCGCTGTTTGCTACGAAGAGATGACCTGAGCCGTCGACAGCAAGGGCCTTGGCCCCGTAGAAACCGGTGGCCACGACGCTGCTGGCGGTTTCGCCAACTGCGATCTTGAGGATCTTGCCCCTGTTGGTGTCTGCCACAAAGATATTTCCGGAGTCATCGAGGGCGATTCCTTGAGGCCCGGAGGTCCCGGTTCCAATAGCGACTTGGTTCGAACCGTCATTGTTCATCCGGACGATGGCATTGTTGTTGGTGTCCGCCACGATCACTTGATTGGACCCGTCAACGACCACCCCTGAGGGGATATTGAACCCAGTAGCGATGGTGGCCTGATTCGAGCCATCGGCATCCATGGCGACGATCTGGGCATGGTCGTGATCGGCCACGATCACACGGTCAGCGCTATTGGCCGCCACGCCGTAGGGATAAGAAAAGCCTGAACCGATGACGCTTTGGCTGGAGCCATCGAAGTTCATCGAGACGACCCTGGAGTTGTAGGTGTCTGCGACGATGATGCGGCCTGATCCATCAATCGCCACGCTGAAGGGGATCTGGAGTCCGGTTCCGATGGTGGCCTGATCCGAGCCATCGGCATCCATGGCGATGATCTCGTTATCGTAGGAATTTGCCACCGCAAGATGGCCCGAGCCGTCAGTGGCCACGCCCTGCGGAAAGTGAAGGCCCGTGGCAATACTTGTCTGGTTCAAACCGTCTGCATCCATCCTCACGATCTTGTTATGACCGGTGT
>JBAXAR010000093.1:0-7714 GCA_037142475.1 Actinomycetes bacterium | reverse complement strand
GCGAGCATCAACGTTGAGAATTTCATCTACGGCGCCATCCTGATGACCTTCGGGTTCAGCCTCCCGCAGGCACTCAGCGTCATCGTCATTGGGAACCTGTCCTGGTTCCTTGTCGGCCTCTGTTCGCTTCAGGGCCCCCAAACGGGGACGACCGTCTTTGGCGTGAACCGCGCCAGCTTCGGGCCGACGGGGTCTCGTGTGCCGGCATTCTTCAACTGGCTGACAATGCTCGGCTTCGAGACCGAGGGTCTCATCCTCATCGTCTTCGCCTCGCTCGTTCTGCTTTCAAAGGCGGGAATTCACCCTGGCACCCCGGCCAAGGTGGTCCTCATCGTCGGAGCGATTGCCATCCAGACCATCCTCCCCTTCCTCGGTCACGCAACGATCACCAAGGTCCTCAAGTTCCTCGTGGTGCCATTCGGACTCGTGTTCCTTGGGCTCTTGGTGTTCTCGTCGGGACACGCCCACCCTGGCGTCGCTGCCCAGTCGTGGGTCGACTGGCGTACCTGGACCGCCGGGCTGGCATTCACTATTGCGCTCTCAGGCCTTGGTTGGGCCGAGTGTGGCAACGACTACTCGCGCTACCTCGATGAGGACGTGTCGAAGCCCAAAACGGTGGGGTGGATCTTTCTCGGCTCAGCAATCCCGGAGATCGCCATGATGGCGCTGGGGGCACTGGTGTTCACCTTTCTCGGCACCGCCGAGATCTGGGGTGGCGCCAACCCATTCCACGCCTTTGACGCAGCGCACAGCCCCATCCCGGGGTGGTTCACCGTCGTCTTCTTGTGCTTCACCATCGTTCAACTCTTCGGCATCAACAGCCTGGACCTGTATTCCTCGGGTGTCACGCTCCAGGCCCTGGGTCTCAAGCTCCGCCGTCATCAGGCGGTGCTCCTCGACAGCGCGATCTGCCTCGGCATCACGTCGTGGGCAGTGTTCTCCTCGACCTTCTCGTCGTTTCTCAAGGAATTCGTCACCCTGGTGATCATTTGGATCGCTCCGTGGTGTGCGATCTACCTCGTCGACTGGGCCATGCGGCGCTGTCGCTTCGCCGCCGACGAACTCCAGAAGACCGGGAGGACGAGCATCTACTGGTCCACAGGAGGCTTCAACATCGCGGCCATGGTGGCGCAGCTCCTCGGGATGATGGCCGCACTCTCTGGCGTCAACACCGGACTCGCCTTCAGCATCCCTGATTGGATGCACCCCATCACGGTGGCCACAGAGGCCCAGGCAGGCGCAGCATCATCAGGAGCGGACTTCAGTATTCCGCTCGGTTTGGTGGTCGGTGGCGTCTCGTACTTCGTTCTTGCCAGCGCCACTGGCGTGATTCGTCGCCAGCGCCTTACCCAAGATGCTCTCCTCAGCGCCGCCGCTCTCGAAGCTGAAGCCGCTGATGGGTCGGCATCTCTGGGGCGATGATCCCGGATTAGCCGTCCCGGCGTTCTTGAAACGCTCCCCGTCCATCAGGGAAGAACACGGGTACGGACCCGAGAGCAATCACGAGGTTGGCGTCGGGCCCAAGGGTTGCGCCCCATCTCGACCCCTCGGTCATCAGACACCCCAGGGCAACTGGTTCCCCGCCGACACGGCGCACCAGACGCAGCGCAGCGGCGATTGAACTTCCCGTGGAAATCACGTCATCGATGATTGCCACTCTCCGGCCTTCGACGACCGACGTCCTGGCTCGATCGAAGAGCAGTTCTTGGTGGGCGTCGGTGGTAATCGAACGGACTGGCTCCATGAAGCCGTCTGCAAGGTGGATCTTGCGGGTCTTGTGCAGGATCACATAGTCATCAAGGCCGAGTGCTCGGGTTGTCTCGATGGCGAGTGGGATACCCATGGTGGCGACCGACACCACGATCTCAATCCCAAGATCCTGAAGACGATCTGCGAGCTCAACGCCGGCTTTCTCGACGAAGCTCACTCCCTGATCCACGCTGATCAGGAGAGCGATGGCCAGCGACGAATCGATCTCGACGATCGGAAGATCAATCGGCTGAGACCCGATCGATGCGCGGTAGTGCTGCGATGACATCACGACTCCTTCGCTAGCCGACCGGCGCTGCAGGCACAAGAGCCCTTCTCGCGCTGCATGGGTCTTCCTATCATTCGATACTCTAAAGAAGTGGCGCCTGCACCCAACCAGTTGCCAACCGCTGCCCTCGAGGCAGCCCGGGGGGCGGCATGGCTGGCGAAGCAAGTCGAGGTGGCTCTGGCCGAAATCGACCTGACGCTCCCTCAATACCGGGTCCTGGCGCTCCTGAACGATGGGAGTGCCTCAGCCACCGATGCCGCCGAGCGGCTTGCTGTTAGTCCTCCGAGCGTGACCGCCGTCATCGACGGCCTCGTGACACGGACACTGGTCCTCAGGGCGCCAGTGGCAGGGGATCGCCGGCGAGTCGAACTCGTCCTCACCGACGCCGGGACGCGCACGCTCAGCGCCGCAGACGAAGCCGTCGCCACCCGACTCGCCACCGTGAGTGAGTTTGGCCCCATCGAACGGGGAGCGACCGACGGCCTCGAAGCCCTTTCCTGGTGGCGACACGCGCTGCGCGGGTACTACGACGCCTCACGGAGCACTTCTCGATGAGGGCGACATCGTCGGCTGACGCAGCGGGCTCCGGCTACCAGCCCGTCAACGTCGTCGCCCGTTATCGGAGGCCTCCTGCTGGGATTGGGCAGGATTCATCGAAGAGCTGGTTCCGTCGGATCCTCCCGCTCATCGCCGCCCGACGCTGGCCCTTCATCGGGGCGATTGTCCTCTCCTTCGTCAGCCTGATCCTCCAAGTCCAGGTGCCGAATCTCCTCAACCAAGCACTCGATAAGGCGCTCCAGACCCACGAGGTCCCGCTCTCGCACTACGTCTGGTGGGTGCTGGCTATCGGCGTCCTCGGCGGCATCGCTGGTTTCGGTTCGCGGTGGCTTCTCTTTCGCTCCGCCTACGACTTTGAGTTCGATCTGCGGAACCTCATTTACGAGCACCTCACCGCCATGTCGTTCTCGTTCTACGACCGAGTGCAGTCTGGACAGTTGATCTCACGAGCGAACTCCGACATCCGCTCGGTGCAGATGTACGCCACCTTCGCCCCGCTGATTTTTGTGCAGTGCTCGATTGGGATCGTGGCGTTCTGCTTCATGCTCGCCATCAGCGTCCCCCTCGCCCTCGTGGCGATGTCCACGATGCCGTTCCTGTTCTGGGCGGGTATGCGGATGCGCAAGGTGATGTTCCCGGTCTCGTGGATCATCCAGGCCCGGCTCGCCGAAGTCGCCACCATTGTCGACGAGAACATCAACGGGGTGCGGGTGGTGAAGTCCTTTGCCCAAGAAGGACACCAGATCAACCAACTCACCGATGCATCCGAGGCCGCAGCGTGGGCATACGTCCAAGACGCTGATCTGCGTGCTCGGTTCACTCCCCTGCTCCAGAACCTGCCCCAGTTGGGCCTCGCCCTCGTCCTCTTCTTCGGGGGTGCGATGGTGATCCAAGGCCACCTCGGGATCGGGGCGATCTTGGCCTTCAACGCCTACCTCCTGATGCTCCAAGCACCCTTCATGATGCTCGGGATGCTCATCATGATGGGCCAGCGCGCTGCTGCATCCGCTGAGCGGATCTTCGAAGTCCTCGACGAACGCCCCGACATTGTCGAGCGACCAGGGGCCTATGACCTTGAGTACTCGGCCGGTGAAGTCGCCTTTCGGAATGTCTCGTTCAGCTATGGAGACGGCCCGGAAGTCCTCGACGACCTCTCACTCGTGGTCCAGCCCGGCGAGACCGTGGCCATCGTCGGGCGAACCGGGTCCGGTAAGTCCACGCTGGCGCGGCTGCTCCTCCGGTTCTACGACGTTGATGGCGGCTCAGTGTCGATCGACGGCCATGACGTCCGAGACCTGACGCTGTCTTCGCTGCGCGCTCACGTGGGCGTGGTCCTTGACGAGCCATTTCTTTTCTCCACCACCATCGCCGAGAACATCTCGTATGGGCGACCCACCGCCACGCGCAACGAGATCGAAGATGCGGCCCGAGCAGCCAACGCTGATGGGTTCATTCAATCGCTCGCCGACGGCTATGACACGGTGGTCGGCGAACGCGGGTACACGCTCTCTGGAGGCCAGCGGCAGCGCATCGCCATCGCCCGAGCACTCTTGGTGAATCCTCCGGTCCTCATCCTCGACGATGCCACGAGCGCTATCGACGTCCACGTTGAGCAGCAAATTCACCACGCACTTGAGAACCTCCTTGCTGATCGCACCACCATCGTGATCGCCCACCGACTCTCCACGATCGCCTTGGCTGACCGCGTGGCGCTTCTTGAGAACGGCACGATCACCGCGATCGGGCGTCACGAGGACCTCATCGAATCGACCCCCGCCTACGCCGAAGTTCTCGCCCAAGTCGCCGCTCTGAGCGACAGCGCTGAGACGGCGGTCAGCTGATGGCTTGGGGTGGTGGATTCGTCGGCGGCGCCCCCATGGGGGGATCACATCGCCCCGGAGGCGGGCAGCCGGGACTCCCTTTCGCCGGGATTCCAACCGAGTTGCAAGCAGGCGTCGACCGAATTGTCGCCACCGAGCCAAGCCGTGAGCCCGCCAGTGGCCCCTTCGACCCCACTCCGACACCGGCCGAATCGACTCGACTGAGCCTCAGGCGTCTGCTGAACGAGCACCCCGGCCTTCTCTGGTGGTCGGCATTTCTCGTGGTGATCGTCGCCATCGTGGGTCAACTCGGACCGATGTTGACGGCGATCGCCATCAACCGTGGGATGGCGCCCGGCCACCACAGCCTCGCCGTCGTGGGCGCCGCTTCTGGCGCCTATCTCGTAACGGTCATCATTGGATCGTTCGCGCAGCGCTCGCAGGTCAAGACCTCTGGCCGCCTGGCCTCGCGTGTGATGCACCACCTGCGGGTCCGGGTGTTTCGACACCTCCAGCGGCTTGGCCTTGACTTCTATACCGAAGAGAAGGCCGGGGTCGTTATGACCCGAATGACGAGCGATATCGAGAATCTCCAGCAGCTTCTCCAGGACGGACTCAGCCAGTTCGCCCTCCAAGGTCTCACCATGATCGTGATCACGGTCATTCTCTTTCTCCTAAACCCCATGCTCGCTGCCATCACCATCGCCTTGGTGATTCCCCCCCTTCTGGCCTTGTCGTGGTGGTTCCACGTCTCATCTGACAAGGGTTACGACAGAGTCCGCGACGGGATCGCCGACGTCATGAGCGATCTCTCCGAGTCGCTCCAGGGCGTCCGAGTCGTGACGTCGAATAATCGCCAAGTCCACAACGTGATCACCCACCGCAACGTCGTCGGCGCCTATCGAGATGCCAATGTCACCACAGGCCGCATCAATGCCATCTACGGCCCAGGGACGTTGGCGATTGGTGTCTTGGGCCAAGCTGTCCTGTTAGGCATCGGTGGGACGATGGTGCTCCGGGGCACCTTGTCGATCGGGGCATTGGTGGCGTTCTTCCTCTACCTGAACCGGTTCTTTCAGCCCATCCAACTCTTGGTCCAGCAGTACAACGCTCTCCAACAGAGCCGTTCGTCGATCACCAAGCTTCGAACCCTGCTCGAGACCGAACCGTCGATCACCGACGAGCCGGGCGCCCCTGACCTTGAACCGGTCGCCGGTGAGATCGTCTTTGACGACGTCACGTTCGGCTACGACGAGGCACGACTGGTGCTCCACCACATCGATCTGCGTATTGCCCCCGGTGAGACCGTCGCCTTTGTGGGGCCCACCGGCGGAGGAAAGTCCACGCTGGCGAAATTGGTGATCCGCTTCTACGACCCGAGCAGTGGCTCGATTTTGATTGACGGACACGACCTTCGATCAGTGAATGCCACCTCGCTGCGTCGCCAGCTCGGCGTTGTCCCCCAGGAGCCGTTCCTCTTCGCCGGGACCATCCGTGACAACCTCACCTTCGCAAGCCCCGACGCCTCTGACGCCGACGTCGACGCTGCGGTTGAGCGTGTGGGCCTGGCCGATCTCATCGGGCGGCTGTCGCATGGCCTCGACACCGTTGTCCACGAACGGGGCCAGACGCTCTCGGCTGGGGAGCGCCAACTCCTTGCGCTGGGCCGTGCCTTCCTCGCTCACCCACGGGTACTCGTGCTCGACGAGGCCACCTCGTCGCTCGATCTCCAGTCTGAGACCGCCGTCGAACACGCACTTGACGCCCTTCTGGAGTCACGGACAGCGATCCTGATCGCCCATCGTCTCTCGACCGCCCAACGGGCCGATCGGATCGTGGTGATCGATGGGGGTCGCATTATCGAGGTCGGCACACACGATGATCTCGTGGCATCCGAGGGTCGGTATGCCGAGATGTTCGCCACGTGGGCGTCCTCCGGCGGAGCGGCCGCCAGCTCAAACTCCTCGAGCTAGACGCCGGTATGCGCCGAGAGGCGCTCAATCAACTGCGGCCACAGGGCCTGAGGGAGGTCGTGGCCCATCCCTTCGATCACCCACAACTCGCTTCCCTCAACCGCACTCGCCGTGGCGTGGCCGCCCGGGAGCGTCACGAGAGGGTCAGCATCGCCATGGATCACGAGCGTCGGAGCCGTGATGGTCCTGAGAGCTTCGGTGCGGTCAGGGGAGGCCATGATTGCCGCCGTCTGACGGGCGGTGCCCACCGGGTGGTAGCCGCGGTCGTAATGCTGCGCTGCTCTACCCTGCTGAAACTCCTCATCGAACTCATAGGCAGGCGAGCTAATGAACCGTCCGGTGAAGAGCATCTGGTCGATCGCTTCTTGCCGCGTCGCAACCGGTGGGGCCATGAGCGATACCAGTGCCTCGTCCGTTGGCTGGCCGACCGACAAAATGTGCGGTGTCGACATAATCGAGGTCAACGTCAGGACTCGATGGCCGTGGTCGATGGCGAACTGTTGGGCAATCATCCCTCCCATTGAGACACCGAGGACGTGGACTGCGTCAAGGTCGAGGGCATCGAGGAGTGCTGCGGCATCGGCTGCCATATCGGCCACGAGATACGGGGGCTCCCCGATGCCTTCCATGAGAAGGGCGACGAGGTCGGGCTCTCCAGCCTCATCGAACCACGTGCTCTCGCCGGCATCGCGATTGTCGAAGATGATGACGTGGAAACCGGCTTCGACCACGAGGTCAAGAAATCGATCATCCCAATCGGTCATTTGAGCGCCCAGGCCGTGGATCATGAGCAGCGGCGTGCCCGACGGATCCCCCCGACGTTCGTACGAGATGTCGATTCCGTTGGCAGCAACCGTTGACATGTCTCTCCCCGCAGCCTTCGTTCCGCTCCGACGTTACTGAGTCAGAGCCGCCCCTGCGAGTCCCCGCGTGATTTCGGCTCGAGTACCGACTTCGTGATGGCGTCGCCACGAACGGCCGACTCGAATCGTCGAGGCGAGCTCTCGGCCACTCTTGACGGAACGGTGGGCCGTGCGGCCGGGGCGTTTCCCGTGCGCCACGTAGCATCGTCGAGTGGACACGTCCGACACGATTGAGGCCCTGCTGGCCTACGAGGAGATCCGTCAGCTCGTCGCCCGCTACGCCTTCAGCGTCGATACACGCGACCTTGACCGACTCGTCGACCTCTTCGTCGACGACGTCGACGTCGGCACACTCGGCACTGGCCGCGCTGCGCTGCGCACATCATTCTCCGAGGGCCTCACGCCCCTCGGCATGACCATCTTGTCGGTGACCACCCACGTGATCGACCTTGTCGACGATGC
>JBAXAR010000092.1:0-7780 GCA_037142475.1 Actinomycetes bacterium | reverse complement strand
AGCTGTTCTCTCGATGGTGACAGCGGGAGTCGATCGACTCCCGGTCGGGGCCCCTTCGCCACCGCTGGCTACCAGACCAGCTCGACGGCTGCGCAGTTAATGCCGGAGCCGATGCCCATGAGAAGGACCCGATCACCGACTGAGAGTTCGTCAGCGACCACTGACAAGGTGTAGGGAACCGCAGCGGGGCCGATATTGCCAAATTTCGGATACGTCAGCGGGACCCGTTCTGGGTCAATCCCGAGGAGCTCGCAGAGTCGCTGGTTGTGCACGGCGGAGATCTGGTGCATGACGTAGCGATCGCAATCCTTCCACTCCCATCCATCGGCCAGCGCGTCGGCGAAGGCATCTTGGGCGAGCAGGAGGCCTGACTCAAGGAGACCGGCAGTGTCGGTGCGCATCTCGTCAAGGTCACCGACGCAGAGATCATGGTGCTTGGTGGCGGCTCGCGTGATCCCGCCGAGGAAGTGGTGGCCCCCTTCTCTGGGACTTCCCATCACCATGGCCGCACCGCCGGACCCGAGGGTCAGGGAAGCGAATTGATCGAAAACATCGGTGATGGTCGCTGAGTCTTGACGGAGACGCTCGATCGTGGCGGTCTGGGGCTGGCGACTTCCTTCGCCGTCGACGATGAGGACGATTGATGCTTGGCCCGACTCGATGGCCATCGATGCGATCGTCATGGCGTTGATGAAGCCCAGGCAGGCGTTACCGAGGTCGTAGTTCGCGCAGGATGGAGAGAGGCCCAACCGAGCGTGGACAGCGCAGGCGACGCTTGGCTCAAGGTGGTGCTTGCATACAGAGGTCGAGATCAAGAGGTCAACCTCGCCAGGAGCTACGCCAGCACGATCAAGAGCTCGCTGGCCAGCGAGAGCGGCAATCTCGTCAAATGGCATCTCGGCGGGCCACCAGCGGCGCTCGACGATGCCTGCAACTGACTCGAGCAGGCCGGGCCGCACCCCGCAACGTTGGTAGGTCTCGGCCAACTGTTCATCGATCCAAGCGGACGTGACCGTCTCCGGCGCTTCGACGTGACTCACGCTCCAGATGGTGGAGCGTGAGAACTGAGCGGGGGAGATCACTTACTGATGTTAGGTGTTGCCGGCGGTCTCTGCGTCCCAGAGTGGGCGATCAAGGCCGCAGCATTACCTTCAGGCTGTCTCCACTTCGCTCGGCTGCAAGCCCATAGGCCGCAGCGGCATCCCCGAGGAGGAACTCGTCGGTGAAGATCCCATCGGTCCGGAGGCGGCCATCAGTGACCATCGGGAGAAGATCACCCCAGGTCTGCTGGATAGGTGCCGTGGTCGTGCGCAAGGTGATGCTGCGAAAGAGGTTCATCAGGATCGGAAGCGGATACGGGTCGAGATCATGAACCCCAATAACCGAGACGGTCCCGCCGGCAGTCACGCAGGCGAATGAAGTATCAAGGGTCGAATTGCTGGCAACGGCGTCGATCACTGCATCGGCTCCCCGGCCACTCGTTGCGTCAAGGACAGATTCGATGGCCGTCCCATCAAGAATGGTGGCCCCAGAGTCCGCAGCTCGATTCTGTCGGCCGGGAACAGGATCGATTCCGATCACCTGACCGGCACCAAGGGCGATGGCGCTTCTCACCGCACAGAGACCCACTGCTCCGAGGCCGATCACGACGACGGTTGCCCCTGGGCTGAATTCAGCGCGGATGGCTCCACTCCAGCCAGTGGCGAGATTGTCCGTCAGAAGCAGTGCCGCCTCGTCGCCCAGACCTTCAGGGATCGAGAGCAACTGAAAGTCAGCGGCAGGAACAGCCACCAATGTCGCCTGGCCCCCGCCGAGCATCCCCGAACCGAACACCTGGGGTCCAGAGACGCAGGTCACCGGGTTCAAAGTGGCGCAGCCTGCGCATGAGCCACACCCAGCCACCGATGAGGCCAAGACCCGGTCTCCGACCCTGAAGCCCCTGACATCGGCACCGAGTTCAACGATGGTCCCGAGGAACTCATGGCCGAGAGCGATCTGGCCACCCACGGGGATATCTCCGTCAAAGAAGTGGAGGTCGGATCCGCAGATCCCAGAGGCCGTGACCTCGATGATTGCCGCCTCCGGTCCCAAAAGTGTGGGATCTGGTGCCTCGATAACTCGAATCGTCCGGCTGTCATCGATCACCACGTGTCGCATGTGGGGTCCTTCCGTTCTGGGCCGCTCAGCGCCAACCTCGGGCTGTACTGTGACACAGCGACCCATGAGGTTGAGTCGGTCATCGAGGGAGGTCCTCTGTATGCGAAACCCCCACGCTGGCGAGCCGTTCGTCGCTTCGGATGAGGACATTGAGGCGGCGCTGCTCGATGTCAGCATTCCGACTCTCATGCTCTGCCTTGTCCACCTCACCGGCGACCCTTCGATTCTGAGGGGTCACCTCAAGCCAGCCGGTCTCTTTCTCAACGAGGTCCAGGGCTACATGTCCGAAGAGGACAAGGCCGAGATTCGCCAGCTCGCGTTGGGGATCATTGCCGGCTATCGAGATTCCGGCTGCCTCGAACCGACACCCCTTCCCCCAGAGGTGATCCACGAGATGATGTCGTGGCTGGTGTGTGAGGAAGTCCCCACCGAGTACGTCGCGATGTTGATGGAAGAGATGGGACTGGACGGCACTGATGCCCGGCGTCCACCGAGTACCGAGAGCGCTGGGGTGCGTTCAGAATTCCCTGTGGTGGTGATCGGTTGCGGAGAGTCAGGCCTGCTGGCTGGCATACGCCTCAAGGAGGCTGGGATCCCCTTCACCATCCTCGAGAAGAACGACGGAGTAGGAGGGACGTGGTGGGAAAACACGTATCCGGGGGCACGGGTTGACGTCGGGAACCACTTCTATTGCTACAGCTTCGAGCCGAGCGATGCATGGACGGAGTACTTCGCTCAGCAGCCTGAGCTTCAGGCCTATTTCGAGCGGGTGATGGATAAGCACGATGTCCGACCCCACGTTCGCTTCGGCCACGAAGTGGTCTCCGCCTCGTGGTCAGACACCGAAGGTCGGTGGCTGGTCGTGGCCCAGGACCGAGATGGCGTCAACGTAGCGTTCTCTGCTCGAGCGGTGATCACGGCCGTTGGCCAATTGAATCGGCCCAATATCCCCGAGGTGCCCGGTCGCGAGACCTTTGCCGGCCCGAGCTTCCACTCGGCGCAGTGGGACCATGACGTCGACCTTGAGGGCCGCAGGGTGGCGATGATCGGGGCTGGGGCGAGCGGTTTCCAGATTGCCCCGACGATTGCCCCGACGGTCGCCCACCTCTCGGTCTTTCAGAGAACAGCGCAGTGGATGTTCCCTAATCCGAACTACCACGAGACGGTGGGACCGGGCGTTCGCTGGGCGCTTCGCCACCTTCCTTTCTATGGCCGGTGGTATCGGTTCTTGATTTTGTGGCCGGGATGCGATGTTGGTCTGCATGCGGCCCGTGTGGATCCGGGGTATCCCGATCAGGAACGAGCGGTAAGCGAGACCAACGAGTTAACCCGACAGATCTTCACTGACTGGATCATGAGTCAGATCGGTGATGACCCCGATCTGGCGGCCAAGGTGATCCCTGATTACCCACCGACCGGAAAGCGGACCCTCCAAGACAATGGCAGCTGGCTCACGGCGCTGACGCGCGAGAACGTGGAGTTGGTCCGAACGGGCATCGACCACATCGAGCCAGATGCCATCGTGACCACCGATGGCGTGCGTCATGAAGCGGACGTCCTGGTCTACGCCACGGGATTCCACGCCAATCGAGTGCTGTGGCCCATGGAGATCACCGGTCGTGATGGGGTCGTGCTTTCATCAATGTGGGGCGAACGCCCAGCGGCCCTCTTGGGTATGACGGTCCCGGGATTTCCAAACTTCTTCTGTATGTATGGGCCCGGCACGAACCTGGCTCACGGGGGCAGTTTGATTTTCCACTCCGAGTGCCAAATGCGTTACATCGGTCGTTGCATCGATTACCTCATCGAAGGGGGACATGAGTCGATGGAGCCCACGCTCTCGGCCTATCAGGACTGGCACGAGCGTTCTCAGGCGGAACTCAAGACCTTGGTCTGGTCACAGCCGTCGGTGAAGCACTCTTTCTTTAAGAACTCTCATGGTGAGATCCACGTCCTCAGCCCATGGCGGCTTGTCGACTACTGGTCGTGGACCCAAGAGCCTGATCTCAACGATTTCATTGTGACGACGCCAACGCCGGGAGCGAATCGCTAAGGCCACTGGCCTCGGAGCATGTCGCTCGTGACCTTGGAGCGCCACAGCGGTCGGCAGGGGACCGCAGCGCCTCAGACAGGGCGCCAATTGGGGTCTGCTAGAACGATTGACATGCGATGCGACAATCCATCGCCGCCTGGCCCACTTTTGGGCCATGGCCCTGAGACCCAAGGAGATCAGAATGCCGGAAGTAGTTGAGGCCACGTACACCGCCAAGGCTGGCCATTACGACGAGGTCGAAGCACGGCTTCTTGCATTTGCACCGACCTACCTCCATGTCAACCCAGCGCTCAAGTCCCTTATGGTGATCGGCGACGAGGGTGCGGGCGTGGTGCGCGCCATCGCCGTGTACGACTCACACGATGACGCCGCAGCGGTGAACAGCGACCCGATCTTCGCCACCTTCGCTGACGAGATCGGCGCATTCATGGTCGCCGCTCCGCAGCGGACCTTGATGAAGTTGGTTCACTCGTTTTCTCAAGAGACCAGCTGATTCCCCGTCCGACACGGCTCCTCGGAGCCGTGTCGGAGGAATCGCCGAGTGGCCCTTGGGTGACCACCCCTGGAAAGCGGAGGGCTGCGTCCGCTGAAACTATGTGTGTTCGGAAGCTGGAGGCAGCCATGACGAGTGAGTCACCGCACGTTGAACTCAAGGTTCTGGGTGCGCCAGCGCGCTATGTGCAGGGCCGAGGAGCCACGCAATCGCTGGGGCGCGAACTCAGTCATCTCGGGATCAACGGTCCAGCCCTGATCATTGCCAGCGCCATCGTTGTCGAGCAGCTCGCAGACACGTGGTCGGCGTCGCTCGGTGCCGAAGGTATTGCGTTTCAGATGAGGACCTTCGGCGGAGAATGCTCCCAATCCGAGATCGATGCAGGCCTCGATGCGGCACGCTCATGTGGTGCGACCGTCATCATCGGCGCCGGCGGTGGCAAGTGCCTCGATACTGCTCGAGCAGTAGCGGGCGAGTTGGGCCTGGCCGTGGTGAATTGTCCGTCGCTTGCCTCATCGGATGCCCCGTGCAGTGCCCTTTCGGTGGTCTACAGCGACGACGGGGTCTTTGACCACTTCCTCTTCTATCGGCGGAATCCGGATCTGGTTCTCGTTGACACCACGTTGGTTGCCAACGCCCCGGTCCGCTACCTCGTTGCCGGCATGGGTGATGCCATCGCCACCTACTTTGAGGCGCGGACGGTCATCGAGGCCCACGCCAACAACCAACTCCAAGGCCGTACGACCCTCGCAGCCGGGGCACTGGCCCGACTTTGCCACGAGACGCTCCTCGCCGATGGACTCGCTGCTCGCCACGCTGTCGAAGTTGGTGCCGTGACGCCGGCCTTAGAGCGGATCGTCGAAGCCAACACCTTGTTGTCGGGACTGGGATTCGAATCCGGTGGTCTGGCGATCGCCCACTCGGTTCACAATGGGCTGACTGCGGCGGAGGAGACACACTCGATGCTTCACGGCGAGAAGGTGGCCTTTGGACTGCTGGTGCAGCTGGTGGTCGAAGGTCGGCCGCAGGCCGAGATCGATACTGTGCTGGCATTTCATCGCTCAGTCGGGCTCCCGGTCACTCTCGGTGAGATTGGTCTTGCCCATCCCAGTGACCCCACGTTGGCAGCCGTTGCCGATCGGGCAGTGGCGGTCGGGGAGACAGCCCACAACGAACCCTTCGACGTGACGGCACCGATGATCCTCGCCGGCATCATTGCTGCCGATGCATTGGGTCGCCACTAGGCGGATCGTCTGGGATGCTTGGCGAGACAGCCTTGTTGCCAAGGCGCGTGGCGAGGTAATCGCAAAGATGCAGCGTTGGCTCGACGAGCCGAACCCGTTGAGAAGAGGACAGAGAGATGTTGGTCAAGAACACGATCTACGAAGGTGGAGTTCGCAGTGTGGACCCCACGAGCCTTGAGGACACCTTCGAGATGGTTCGCGATCGCAATGCCATGGCGTGGATCGGCCTCTACCGTCCGGACGAGGCCGAGGTCCGCTCGGTGGCCCATGAATTCGAATTGCACGAACTCGCCATCGAAGATGCGGTGGCGGCCCATCAGCGGCCCAAGTGCGAGCGCTACGAGAACACGTTGTTTACCGTCTTACGCCCCGCTCGCTACCTCGATGAGACCGAAGAGGTCGAGTTCGGCGAATTGCACGTGTTTACTGGCGAGAACTTCGTGGTCACGATCCGCCAAGCGGAGACTCCTGACCTCGGCAAGGTACGCCAGCGCCTTGAAGCCACTCCCGAACTGCTCGGTCTCGGACCCGAAGCGGTGCTCTACGCCATCTTGGACCAGGTGGTCGATGAGTACGCCCCCGTGGTGGCAGGTCTCGAGAATGACATTGACGAAATCGAAGACCAACTGTTCGGCGGAGACCCTGCGGTTGCTCGAAGGATCTACGAGCTCTCTCGCGAGGTCATCGACTTTCAGCGTGCCACCCACCCCTTGCTCGAGATTCTCGCCGACCTTGAAGGTGGGTTCGACAAGTACGCCGTTGACCTCGAACTTCAGCGTCGCCTACGAGACGTCAGAGATCACGCTCTGCGAATCGTTGAGCGAGCGGACGAGTTTCGATCCCTTCTTCAAAATGCTCTGACCGTTCACGCCACGCTGGTCAGCCAGCAGCAGAACGAGGAAATGAAGGTCATGACTGAGGCGAGCTTGGCTCAGAACGAGGAAGTCAAGAAGATCTCCGCATGGGCCGCCATCCTCTTCGCCCCAACGCTGGTCGGCACGATCTACGGGATGAACTTCGACCGAATGCCAGAGCTTCACTGGGCATACGGCTATCCCTTAGCGATTTCGTCGATGGTGATCATGTCGCTCGTCCTTCACACCGTCTTCCGACGGAAACACTGGATCTAGGCCACTCCAAGGGCGGACTGTTGGCGAGTGGTCTTGCGTCGAAGTGGACGAAGTCGACACCCTGAGATTCCTCGGGGATGATGAGGCAATGACAACACCTCGAGAATTCGACATTGCGCTGTTCGGTGCCACCGGCTTCACCGGCGGCCTCATCGCCGACTATCTCGCCGCCCACGCGCCAGAGGGTGCGACCATCGCCATCGCTGGCCGAACAGCAGCCAAGGTGGCCGAGGTTTGCAACAGGCTTGATCGGGACGTCACCGAGGTGATCGCCGATGTCAGTGACCCTGAGTCGTTGCGGTCACTCGCTGGGAGGACGAGGGTCCTCATCTCCACCGTGGGTCCGTACACGCTCTACGGCGAGCCGGTGGTGAAGGCCTGCGTCGAGGCCGGCACGGATTACGTGGATCTCACTGGTGAGCCGGAGTTCGTCGATCGCATGTTCCTCAAGTTCCACGAACGAGCGATGGAGACCGGTGCTCGGATCATTCACGCCTGTGGCTTTGACTCGATCCCCCACGACCTCGGTGCACAGTTCACCGTCGAGCAGCTTCCCGAGGGTGTGCCGATCACGGTCAGGGGCTACGTCACCATGAACGGAACCTTCTCCGGGGGGACTGCGGCCTCGGCCCTTGAGGCTATGAGCCACATGGGTGACGCCAAGAAGGCGCACGCCGAGCGTCTGGCCAAGGAGGGGCAGCCC